>JBOGFE010000001.1:0-11202 GCA_050741935.1 Acidimicrobiia bacterium
TTGCGTCACAACGCCGCCACCCGGGCGAACCGGCCGCGGCCGGCGCTCGTGGCGCTTCTGCGCAACACCTGTCGTTGCGGAGCGGCGCCACGAGCCTTGAGGAGCGCAGAATGCCGGTCTTGCGAGCCTCGTAACGGCTGATGCTCTGGTCGGGTAACCGTCCGGCAGTCAGGTGCCCTGACTGCGCTGGCGGCGCAACGAGTTCAGGGACTTCGCCCGGTCGCGGAGGCCCCACCAGGTGACGAGGAGGAGGGCTTCGGCGACGATGCGGGTGGACATCTTGGAGTGGCCGAGGGTGCGGTCGCGAAATTCGATGGGGACCTCGGCCACCGTCCCGCCGTTGCGTTCCACCAGGTAGGCCATCTCCACCTGGAAGCCGTAGCCGTCGGCCCGGACCGAGGCGAGATCGATGGCCTCCAGGGTGCGGCGGTGATAGCAGCGGAACCCGGAGGTGGCGTCCCGGGGCGAGATGCCGAGCAGGGTCCGGGCGTAGAGGTTGCCGGTGCGGGAGATGGCCCGGCGGTGCCAGGGCCAGTCGGGGATGCGCCCCCCGGGCATGTACCGGGTTCCGATGGCCAGGTCGGCGCCGCCGGCCACCGCGCCGATGAGCTCGGGCAGGGCGGCCGGGTCGTGGGACAGGTCGGCGTCCATTTCCACCAGGGCCTCGTAGCCCTGGTCGAGGCCGGCCCGGAACCCCGCCCGGTAGGCGCTGCCCAGACCGCTCTTGGCCGGCCGGCGCATCACCTCGATGCCGCCCAGCTCCCCGGCCAGAGCTGCGGCCAGGTCGGCGGTCCCGTCGGGGCTGGAGTCGTCCACCACCAGGACGTCGACATCGCCGGCGGCGGCTCGGATGCGGCGCAGCACCTCGGCGATGTTGGCCGCCTCGTTGTAGGTCGGCAGTACCACCAGCGTCTTCAACGTTTCCTCCCCGCCTGGGCCCCTGCACCCAGGCTCCTCCGGTGCGTGGGGCCCCTGCCCCACGCCCGTCCGTAGCGCCCGAGACTAATGCCGGGCCGCGATCGAGGCACCGGTACGATCCGGCCTGTGGTGGACGAGACTTCCGCCCCGGGTCGCCCGCCCGTCAGCTTCGCCGCCCTGGCGGGCGCCTTCGTGGCCGTGGTGGTGGGGGGCCTGTCCGGGGCCCTCATCGGCTACGGGCTCGTCAACATCGACTGCACCGGGAGCTGCGGCACCCCCCGGGGGATCGGCGCCGTCGTCGGCGGCCTCTTCGGAGCCGTGGGGGTGGCCGTGGTCGCCGTCCTCGTGCTGCGGGCTTTCGCCGAGTGGCGGGCCGGCGGCACCCGCCGCTCCTGACCTGCCCTCGCAACCGTTTTGGAGACCAAATCTCTTCTTCGGTCTGGCCATGACACGCAGTCTCCTTCTCCTGACCCGCCGGCCAAGGGATGGGCACTGCATCAAACCCGGGGCACTTCACCCGCCCGCCGGGAGATCCCGGACCCTCACCGTGCGACGGGCCTTGCTCAACGCTCTCGTCCCGCACGCCCGACACCACGCCCGGGTCGCCGTCGTCTCCACCAGCTGCCACAACTCGCCGTCGAACTCGACCGCCGCCACCAGCGCAAAGCCGTTCAGACCGACCAGCGCGACGGCGCTCTCGCTACCCTCAAATGCCACCAGGGGCCTCCCGTGATCTTGCTGCCTTGGACAGCTGCAAGATTCACAAGGCCCCTGGCCCCGATGGTGGACCGCTATCCGTCCATCACCGGACCCGGCGAGTGATCACCCTCCCACCTTCATCGCGAAGACCCGGTTAAGTCAGACACGCCTCAATCCTGGAGAACCTCGCCGGATATTGTGAACGAATCTCCGACTCAGGACACTGGTCGCGCACTCATTGTGGCGTAGGAATCCCTGTCGCCCTCGAAAGCTGAGCGAGTGCTTCGTCGAGCGAGGGAACTACAAACGTCTGTTCGGAGTTGTTCTGTAGCGAGACCTCGAGTCTTTTGGTAAGGCCACCCGCTGTCGCCTGATGTAGCTGGCGTTGGCGTGATCCAAGAGCCCGAATATCTTTTAGCGCGCAAGACCAATGGCTTCCGTTAAGCTTGGCTTCGACTCGATTAGGCACAAATAACAGGCGCTTATTTGTTAGATGGAGTCTTCCACCGACGGCGCGTACAGTTTGAGAATGGTTGGCACGAACGTTCCAAATCTCGTGTTCATTGGCTTCAAGAACCGGCCGTAAGAACCATAGTCCCATAGCTCTCCATTCACATCTCGTCGGATGTCAGAACATGAGGGTTGGCTGTGGTGCACCAGGAGGGCTGTCGGCGAGTCGCCCTGCGATGAACGCGCCGCCAGCAAGACCAACGCATCCAGCGACGACCGACGGCCCCACCAGGTATGGAACCGACACCACCCACACCTGCTCCTACGAGCGTACCCGCACTGCCCCCAATTAACGCTCCCGCCCGACATGCTTCAGCAGCCTGCGCAGCGGCGTCCGCTGCACCGATGACTCCACGCACCGCATTGCCGGCGTTGCGCTTTACTGGCTTGGGAAGATTCCGAATGATTCCCCGAGCAATGCTTCGGCATATCTCCCGGCGTTTGAGGACGTGCTGGTTCGGGCCGATCTTCTTCACTTCTACTACCACGCGGGCAACTCCTGAGGATGTCCCAGTGATCGTGGAAGTTGGTGGCGGCCTCCTGGGTGATCATACGGGTCGGGTGTGACGCTTTCGGGGTGTGTCGGGGCGGGTGATCTGGTTTTCGGTGAGGATGTCGGTGATGGCGACGACCTCGTCGCAGTGGGGGCAGGCTGCTCCCGCTCCGAGTTTCCGGCACCAGCGGTTGCACTGGTCGCAGCGCTGTTCGCCGAGGTAGCGGGCTTCGCATTCCGGGCATTGGTAGACGGTGGTGGTGCGGGCCGGCAGGGCCGGCCGGGGAGCTGATCGGCGGCGGCGCCAGGCGGCCTGTCGGCAGGCGTCGGAGCACCAGCGCTGTCGGCCGACGGGGGTGAAGCCGGTGCCGCAGGCGTCGCAGGTTGTCGTCGCGTTGTCGTTACGCACGGTGGATTCCTCAGGCGGTGGCGGCGAGGGCGGCGCCGTCTATGCCGGGTGTCGCTTTGCGTAATGCTTCGGCGAGCTGTGGGAGTTGCTTGTAGCCCTTCACTCGGCGGAACTGCTCGGCGGCGGCGAGCATCCCGGCGGCCGCCCAGCGCAGGCGCATGTCGCCGTCCTGCCAGCGCTTCACGTTGCGGGCCCGGTTGCGGACAATCTCGATCATCGACTCCACCGGGTTCGTGCTCATCAAGGTGCGCAGCAGAGTCCCGGTGATGCCGAGGCGGGTGACGGTGAACATCTGCTCGAGCCCTTCTCGAAGGCAGCCCGCGGCGTCGGGGTTGACCTTCTCCAGCCTGGTGGCCAGGGCCCGCAGGTCCCGGATCGCCTCATCGGCGTTGGGGTTCTTCCACGCCGCTCGCAGCTTGCGGGCGACCCAGGGCCGCTCGGCTTCGGGCAGGTAGTCCATCAAGGCGCGCTCCTTGTGGAGCCGGCAACGCTGGATGAGCGCCTTGGCGCCGAAGACGTCCTTGACCGCCTTGGCGATCGCCTTGCCGCCGTCGATGACGAAGAGGATCCCGCCCGAGGCGTCCAGGCCGCGGTCTTCGAGCCCGGAGATCAGCTTCGTGCACACGGTGGCGTTCTCGGTGGAGCCCTCCACCACCCCGAGGGGGATCTTCGTGCCATCGGCGGTGACGCCAAGGGCGCCGACCATGGTGTGGCCAGCGAAGTCGAAGCCGTCCACGAACACGACGAGGAAGCGCTGCCCGGAGAGGTCCCGGGAGCGGAACTCGGCCAGACGCGCCGCGGTGGCGGCACTGAACCGGCGGCTCACTGATGACCGTGAGATCGACGCCGCCTTCGCCTCGACCTCGGCTCCTACCGGCTCGAGAGCGACCCCGTAGCGGCGGGTGGACACGCCCGCCAGCATGGCGGCCACGGTGTGCTCGGTGAGCAGGTCCACCGAGGCGAAGCAGTCGTAGGACTCGAGGTGGATCTCCTTGTCCTCCACGCTGCGTACTCGGGGACGACGGACATCGATGCGCCGGCCTCCCAGGGTGACGGCCCCGTCCTCGGTGCCGTGGCGGTAGGCGGCCCGGCCCTTGTCGTGGCGGCCCTTGGGGCCGACCACCTCGGTCACGTCGGCCTCCATCAGCTCGCCCATGACCTCCAGGCCGATGGCCACCGAGGCGGCGAGGAGACCCTCACGCATGCGGGAGGCGAACAACATCAGCTCCTCGCCCACCTTGCCGGCCAGGCGCTCGGCCAGCTCCTGGGTGACCCGTGGGTCGTCGAGGTCGACCAGGCCGACCCCGGGCAGGATCGTCAGACCGGGCTTCGCCGGAGCCTTCTTCGCTGCGGTCTTCTTCGTGGTGTGCGACGCTTGCATGGTTGGTGGTCCTCCGTTCTCGCTCGGTTGGCTGAGAACCCCGAGCCTGCCTCACGGCAGATCCGAGGCGGAGGACCGCCACTCAACTTCTACGACGCCCGGGACAACCTCCAACTCCTGTCCAACATGCTTCTCCATTCAGATCCATGTTGTTGACCGGATCACCCGCGACATAGTCGTAGTTGTTGGCTGATCCGCCTTCGATGGGGTCGACGGATAGGAGGCGTCCGATGTTGGGGTCGTAGAGGCGGACTCCCATGCGCATGAGGCTGTTGCCATTGTGCGCTGTGAACCTCTGGTGGTTCCCGAGCCAGCCGAGCCGGCCGGCGGGCGCGGTGCCTTTGCCGTATTCGTCGACGGCGGCGATCGCGGTGTAGGCGCCGGTGATGTCGGTGCTGCCGGCGAGGTCGCCGTGGGCGTTGGGGTGGGTGTAGGTGGGTTCGCCGTTGCTGTCGATGACGGCCAGGCCGCCGCCTCCGCCGAGGTAGGTCTTTCGGACTCGGGTGAAGTCGGTGTAGACGAGGTCGTCGACGTAGACGGAGCGGGCGCCGCTGGTGCCGTTGTGGTGGAGGTGGAGCTTGCCGGTGCCGCCGATTTGGTTGACGGTGTCGCCGTCGGTGACGACCAGCGACCAGCCGGCGGGTTCGGGATCGCCGGCCTTCCAGAGCTTGACCGAGATGGTGTAGCCCTGGAGCCGGACCCGGATCCGGTATTTCTGGCCGGCGGTCTTGGTGTAGCTGAAGGTGCCGCCCGGCAGGGTGGTGTGGGAGCCGTTGACGATGCGGCGGACACTGACGGTGGACTGGTCGCTGACCACGTCGACCCGGTAGCCGAAGTTCATCGACGGCCCGGGACAGGTGGGCTGTGCGGAGCAGCCCCGGAGGCCGATGCGGAAGCCGCTGCGGTTGGCCAGATCGGACCACGCGAAGGTGAGGGCCACCTCGCCGTCCCCGGAGGCGGGGGTGATGGCCATGGCCCGGGCGTCGGAGCCGCCGGAGACGTAGAACTCGCCGCGGTTGGCGTTGATCCCCAGCGTGGCCGTTCCGCTGGTGGAAGTGGTCCACTTCTCCGCCCGCCACACCTGGGTCCAGTCCTCGCTGAAGCGCAGGGGGTTGGCCCAGGTCGGCCCGGATGCGCCGGTGGTCTGCTCGTAGGCGGGGCTGTCACCGGGGCCGTCGTAGCCGAACACCTTCCATTCGACCACGTTGCCGGTGGCGACCTCGGTGACCTTGCGTTCCAGGACCCGCCCCGAGGGGGCAAGGGTCTCTTGGACCTTGGTCGTCCCGTCGGCGATGGTGGTGGCGTGGTCCCGGGCGTCGTAGGTCACCACCGTGTTGCCCATGTGGGTGAGATTGCCGTGCGCCACCGGCAGCGGCGACCCAGTCACCGGGTCGGCGTCGTACTTCAGGTTGGCGTAGCGGGGGTCCGTGGTGGCGGTGGTCAGCCGGTCGGCGTTGTCATACTCGTAGGCCACATCCGAGCAATCCGTGATCGTCGACGAGGTTGAGCAGCGGTTCGAGTTCTTGTCGTAGCGGTAGTAGCGGTTGGTGCCGCCCTCCACGGTGCGGGGTGAGCCGCCAGGCGCTGTCGTAGGTGAAGCTGCGGACCCGGGAGGCCCCGCCGATGGTGGTCGTCTCGCTCGTCACCTTGCCCGCCCGGTTGTAGGCGTAGGACCACGGGGACAGCTCCACGCCGGCCCGTTTGACCGAGAGGGTACTGACGGCACCGCCGTGGTCGTTGTCGTAGGTCTGCTTGGAGACGATGGTGTTGGGGGCGGTGGTCAGGTCGGGACGCCCGGCGGTGTCGTAGGTGTATTCCGTGCGGCGGGCCTGGCCGGGTTCGGTGTCGAGGAGTCGGTCGTTGTAGTCGATCATGGCGGTGGGCCGGCCGGCAGCGTCGTATTCGTGGCCGGTGAGGAGCCGCTCGGTCTGACCCGGGTAGGCCCGGCGGGTCTCGACCATCCGGCCCGGCTGGTCGTAGACGGTCTTGGAGACGGTGCCGTGCTCGTCCCGGTAGACGATGGGGCGGCCGACCAGGTCGACTTCGGCGGTGGTGAACACCGTCGGCACCGCGGTGTCGTGGGTGACCTTGACCGTCCCGGCGGTGGTGTAGTCGGAGCTGGTGGTCTTCCCGGCGGTGTCTTTCGACGTCAGGACCCGGCCCCGCTGGTCGTAGGTGGTGCACTCCCACGGTCCGGTCCCGAAGCGGGAGGCGACAACCTGGCCACGGGCGTTGTAGACGAACTCGCGCAGCACCGCAACGGTGGCGGTATCCGTCGTCTTCCACAGGGCTCCGCCCTGGTGGACGGAGTCGACCGGGACGGTGCAGGGGTCGTCGACAGTGACGGGGTTGGCGCCGGCGCCGTAGTAGGCGTAGGTGGTGGCCGGGCCGCCGCCGGCGTGCTTGGGCAGCCGGCGAGCGGTCCGGCGGAACAGGCTGTCGCTGTAGTCGACTTCGGTGCGCAGGTTGAGCCCGGCGGGGTCGACGACGGTGGCGGTGGGCAGGCCCCGCTCCGGCGCGGCGTACTCGGTGCGGGTCACCTTGCCCTCGCCATCGGTGACCTGGGTCACCAGCCCGTAGGCCGGATACGTCATCGACATCGGCAACGCCACGAACGTCGAACTCGGCGCGATCTTCCACGACACGTCGAGTGACGCTCCGCCGCCGGTGTCGCGGTAGTCGACCCGGATCCTGTGGCGGTCCTCGGTCAGGTTCAAGGTGACCTCAGCGGGCGGCAACGTACAACACGACCATTTCTCGGCCACCATCCGGTCATCCACGAACAGGCGCACCCCGTCGTCGCCGCCGATGCGGAACGTGACCAGCGCCGGGATGCCGATGAGGAACTCGCCGGTGAACCTCGCCGACCACTGGTCCGAGGTCGGGGTCATGGCCGCGGGCTGGCCGCTGCCCCAGTTGTGGGTGAACCCGCCGCCGGTGCCGGTGTAGCGCTCCTCCCCACCGGGTGGGCCGGAGAATTCGGCGTTGGCCCAGTAGGTGGCAGCCAGACCGGTCAGCGGAGCTCCGCCGACCGTGTCGTAGTCGGTGCTGGTCGACGTGGCGGTGGTGTAGCACCCCATGACGTCGTAGCTGAAACAGCTCATCGGGGCGGGGCCGTTCACCTTGATGACCCGCTCGGAATGGCCGTTGTCGACGTCGTAGATGCGGCTTGTGCGCAGCCCCGCAGGGTCGTCGGTGTAGATGAGATTCTCGCCTTCCCACTCCGTGGTGGTGGTGCGGTTGGTGGCGTCGGTGTCGGTCTCGACCCTCCCCGCCTCGCTGAAGGTCACCTTGCGGGCGAACCCCAGCGGCTGGGTCAACCCGGCCACGTCCACCTGCGTCTCCCAGGCGCCCACGTTGTCGTAACTGTGCGACGGCTTCGCCGCCACCCCCGGCGCAGGCTGAGGCAGCGTCACGAACGACACCCGGTTCTGAGCGTTGTAGCCGACCAGGGTGCGGATGTTCTGGTTCGCCGCCGTGATGGGGTCGTCGCCGTAGATGCCCTCGGCCACCTTGTCGGCGGCCAGCGGATCCCGCACCATCGACAGCCGCCCCGAGCCGTCGTAGTGGAACAGGGTCAGCTCGGCGGCGTCACTGGCCGTCGCGTTGGCGTCGCCGGGATCCTCGATGGCCGCCAGCCGCCCGCCCCGGTAGAACAGGTTGGTGGCCGTGCTGTCCCAGTAGGAGATCTTGCACAGGTGACCGACGGGGGCGTTGGAGTCGAACCCGAAACCGGCCTTGGTCGGACATTGCGTCCCGCCGGCGAAGGGGTCGGTGCTGTAGAGCAGGTTGATCTGTCGGTTCGAAACCGGGTCCTTGATGTAGCTGACCTTCCCGGTCGTGTTGTCGTAGCCGTACTGGGCTGCGGCGGGGTTGGTCCGGTCCAACGCGGAGGTGGCGCTGGTCAGCTTGCCCTTGGTGTCGAAGCTGTAGATGATCCCGTCCATCCCGTTGACGACGAGGGTGCCGTCCTCCGCCTTGGCGACGATGGACCGGTCGAGACCGACCGGACGGATCGCCTTGGTGGCCGGGTCGACCACGAACGAAGAGACCTCCCCGGCCGGGCCGACGAGCGCGATCAGGTTCGGGTCGCCCGGGTCGATCACCGCCGACACGTACGAGAGCGTGGTGGAAGCAACAACCGATGTGTTCCAGCCGGTGGGGAGCACCGGAGGGGTCGGTGAGAGCCAGGTGACCGGGACCGCGCCGCTGGCGGGACCCAGGGAGCGAAGCTCGACGCTCGCAGTCCCAGCCGTGTCGACGAAATCGATCGTGATCGGGATGGTCTCGTTGGCGTCGAGGTCCAAGGGGTCACCGACCTGTCCGGACGGTCCGTCGAAGTAGGGCACCGGCTCGTCGTTGAGGTAGATGCGGACCGCGTCCTGGTAGGTGGCGCCGAAAGACCAGTTGTTGGCGTCGTAGGGCACCGTGAGATACCCCTTCCACCGGACACAGAACGCGTCCGACTCCACCGACCCCGGTATCGGGGCCCCCGCCCACGAAAGGGTCCACGTCGATCCGTTCCCGGTGTCGTGGCGGCGCGTCGTGGGCCGCCCGAGCTCCCACGGCTGGGTCCCGTCGCAGTTCGCGTAGTAGTTGCCAGTGAGCCCGTAGGAGGGCTGCGCCTGCGAGTTGTAGGAGAACGACAACCCCAGCGGACCCCCAACTGTCTGGAACGTCGGAGATGAATGGCCATAGAACAGGTTGCCGGTGGCCAGGTTCACCGTCATCGGCCCGACCGTGTCGAGCGGACTCTCCGTCGAAGCGCCCAGCTGCTGGTTGAGGGTCAGCTCCCGGGGCGAGGAGCTCGCCCACGCGGAACCGTTGTAGGTGTACGCCTTCCAGTGGTAGGTCACGCCGTTGCGCAACACCCCGGCCGGTACCGTCCACGACGGCGACGCCTGCAACGTCGAGGTCGCCACCACGCCGCTGTCGGCGTCGACGCCCGTCCCGATCCGGTAGGCGTACTGCATCCCCGACACCACACCACTGGTCAGCGTGGGGGTGGCCGTCGTCACCGGCGAACCGGGGAACTCCGGGAACGACACCGACGGACCCGGGTTGTACGTCACCGTGATCTGCGGACGGTACCCGGTGCCGTCCATCGCCGCGAACTCGACATACCGGTCCGCACCGGCGGTGTTCAGCGCAAAGCCATAGTTCGGCCAGCCGTTCGGGTCCAGCCAACGCTCCAGCCAATCCTTCACGTCCACCGACGTGGTTTGGCTGAGCGCTACGGAAGGGTCCTTCCGGGCGGCGGCGTCGGTGCGGTGACGCGGAAGGGTGTTCCAGGTCACCGAGTCCGCGGTCCACGGGTCCGCCACCGCCCACATGGTGAACTGACCTGTGCCCCTGACATCCAGTGCTTTGGACTCCCAGGTCGCGGTCAGAATCTGCTTGCCCTTCACAGGCGTGAGGTCGAAGTACTGGTAGCTGTACGTCTCGGGCCCCCCGGAGGTCTCGAAGCCCACCTTGTCGACATACTGGGAGCCTTCGAGCTGGGCGGCGCCGTTGAAGTTTGTCGTGGGGCTGCCACTGGAGGCGTAGGCGTCGTAACTGGTGCCGTCACCGAGGATCACACTCGGGTCGATCCGCACCGGGAACGACCTCCGGCTCTGCAGCCAGCGGGCGTCAGGGACGACATCGATCGCCCTGCCGGCGGCGTCCTCGATGGCCTCCACGGCCACGCCCGACCGACCCCCGGCGGCGTCGTCCATCTCGCCGTCGGGGAGACGTGCGACCCTGCGGCCGTCACCGACCATGATCATCAGGCCATCGTCATCTTTCAGTTCGGCACCCGCCATCCGCATCCGGAACCGGGCCCGGGTCATGGCCGCCAGACCCTGGCGGTCCTTCACCACGAACACTTCTTTGACCGAGTCCGTGGCCAGCTCGTACTCGAGGTCGACACCGGGGAAGACCTCCGGGTAGGTGACCTTCGAACCCTCGACGCGCGCCGCCTGGCCTGCGGCGGCGCCTTCGAGTGCGAAGCCCATCGACCACCCCTCACCGTCGATGCGCAGCACCTCGCCAGCGCCAATGGCGGCCGCGAAGGTCACGGACTCGGGCCCGGAGGCGTTGCGGAAGGAGCCATCGCGCTGCTCGACCAGACGGGTATCGATGGGCTGCCACACCCCCGCCGAATCACGCCAGTTCACCCTGGCCGACGCGATCATGGCCGTTTCCCAGCCATCCGGCCGCCGGTAGATCGTCGCCGTCTCCGTCCGCCCCACCACCCTCGCCGTGGACGGATCAAACGGCGCCAACTCCCCACCTGGGACCCCAGACGCCGGCGGGTACACCGCCACCCGCGACGCCGAATCGGCCGCCTCCACGGAACCTGCGAAGGGAGGCAGGCCGCTGCTCACCAGCACTGCCAGGAGCCCAGGTATCAGGACAGAATGGAACCGGAAGACCCGGCGAGACCGCGACGACGCGCGCAACATCAGGATTTCCTCAGAGGCTGAGTTGTGAATGGCCCCTCGGCCAAGGAGAAGACGCCGGCGGCAAGGGAAACACGCGCGGCGATACGCTCACTCCGGATGTCGGCAGCGAGGCCGAGGCCCTGAAGGGCTCCCCGTGGCTCGACCCTGGGACTTGTCTCGGTTAGGCCCCGCCGTCCTGTTGTCTGCCAGGAACTAGAAGGTCTCGGCCACGTGGCCCTAAGTGCTCTGGCACGGAAATTCGATCACGTATCGCTGCTGATCAAGCGGCCAGTGGGAGGGGTTCGTGGGCGCCGATGCGTTCCATGAGTTTGGCCAGGTCGCTGCGGGTGAATTTCCATTCGAAGGG
>JBOGFE010000002.1:0-6912 GCA_050741935.1 Acidimicrobiia bacterium
CGAAAAAACCCATTGATGAAAGGATGGAACTATGTCGGAGATGGGGAAAAGCCATATCGTGATCATGTGGACAGTCGGCCCGGACGACGTCGCAGAGGGTGATCGCCTCTTCGACGTTCACGCCAAGTGGATGCCGGGACACGTCCGCGAGGGGCCCACGGCCCTTCGGTCCTACACCATCTCGAAGGGCCCGGAGCTGGAGAATCCGCTGGACCCGGACTCGTCCCCAACCGGGAACACGATCTTCGTGCTCGACGAGTTCTACGAGTCGCCGGCCGGCCCCGTCGAGCACTGGAGGCTGGCCCGCTCATCCGATCCACTTGAGAGCTGGCCCGAGGACCTCCACCCGATCATTGAGTGGAGCGCCAAGTGCGAGGTTTGCACGCTGCACAGCGGAACCGTCGTCCAGGACCTCTGGTAGGCGTTTCTGGGCGACCCGCCCGGCCGGGCCTGAGCTCCTGCGGTACAGAATCGGCAGGGGCGTTGCAAATAGCCAGCGTCTGGAGCGGTGGCGCCTTTCACGAAAGCCGGGTCGGCGTTCTTCGGTTCTTCGAGTCCCAGCGGGACGGCGGTGTCGTCGTTTGTCACCCACGTCCGCCGGCAATCACAGACGTCCTCGCGGGCAGCGGAGCTTCCCTTGCTAGCCGGGTTGGTCCATGCCAGTTGTCAGGGTCCCGCCACGGCAGCCTTCGGGATTCAGAGGCCGCTTCTGCGGCGGCGCCCCAGCGGGGCGGCGAATGACTTGGGAGCCAGCCTGGGAGCCAACTGCTATGGACTCGGCTCCCTCAGCCCGGACGACGCTGTACACGTCGTCCCTGGTCAGGCCTCTCTTGCGGACCGAGGCGCACCCGCTCGGATGGCGCTTGGCTGCCTGGGGGTCAAGAGATCAGCGCAGTTGCCCATCCCGCGTCCCGAGCGGCGTACGCCGTCATCTGACCGCCGGCTCGGACATCTAGGGCTGCCCGTTGGGACGGCTCAACACCCCGATCTGCAGTAGGTAACTGGACAACTTCCGCTCAGCCGTGACCTGGGCTTTTACCCCTGAGCACAGTGTTTCGCATGGGGGTCCTTACCATGGAAGTGCTCTGCCGTCTGAGCTAAGGGGGCGTGCGCAGCACAGGATAGCAAGCGGGGTGCGGCTTTGAATTTGGCCCAGGCGCCGTTCAGCTGGGGCGGCGCTTCCGGAGGGCCGGGCGGCGGGTGGCGCCGACCACGGCCAGACCCCCGAGAGCGAGTCCGAGCCCGCTGGCGAGAACCAGGAGCTTGCCCTCCCGCCCGGTGCGGGGCAGCTCGGGCGCATTCGCGACGATCGGCGGGGGCATCGGACCGGGACGTGTCACCAGTGCCTCCGGGTTCGCCTGGGGCGCCCGCACCGGCTCGCCGACGTACGGGGCGCTGACCGGCTCGCCGACGAACGGGGCGCTGACCAGCGGGGGCGGCGGGGTCTCGCCCGGCGGGGTCTCGACCGGGGGGGTCTCGCCCGGCGGGGTCTCGCCCGGGGGGGTCTGCACCGGCGGGGTTGGGTTCGGGGCGTTCAGGCAGTCGAAGGACTCGTAGTCACGGGCGTTGTCGAGGGGGCGCCGGTTGCTCGCCGCGCCGCTGGCTTTGTCGATGTCCCAGATGCCCTCCATGCTGCCCACCTTGCCGGTGGCGCCGATGAGCTGGCCGCTGGCGAAGCCCAGGCCCTCCACGTCCTCGGCCCCCATGACCCCGATGTCGGTGGCCTCGCCGGTCTCCTTGTCCAGTCGGACCAGGTGATCCTTGCGACCGTCGTCGTTGGCCACGCCATACAGGGTCCCGTCGAGAGGATCGACGGCGATGGCGTCGAGGTCGGGCAGGCCGGCGACGGGCTCCACGACGGCGTAGTCCTCACCGCCGATGCCACCGGGCACGAGCACGCCGGTGGCCGGATCGATCCGGAGCAGGAAGTCCTCTGCCCCCGAGCGCCGGCGCTCGGTGCCGTAGAGGAACCCGGTGGTGGCATCGAAGGAGAGCCCGTCGATGTCGTCCATCTCCCGCTCCCCCAGCGCGCCCGACCCGGATCCGACCGGGCCGATCTCCTCGAAGAGGCCGGTGGTGGTGTCGATCGTGCCCATCGTGCCGGCGTTGGCGGCGAAGAGCACCCCGGTGCCGGGCTGGAGTGCGATGGCCTCGATGTTGAAGGTGCCGGTGCCCGTCCCGACGTCCGTCTCGTTGGTGGCCGGGTCCGGGTCCGAGCGGTCGACCTTGGTGAGCAGGTCCTCCGCCGCACCGTCGGTCGCATCCATGTTGCCGTCGGCGACCAGATAACAGGTCTCGGCACCCAGCTCGGCAGCGTGCGCCGAGCCCCCGGTCCAGACGAGGATCAACGCCGCTGCAACGACTCCACACCCGAGCTTCTCCCGCATGGTGGCCCCTCCCGCGGTCGCCGGCACGTGTGCCGTGTTATGTAAGGCGGCAATTTAGTCAGCGATACCTAACGCACGCGGTGATACCCCCGGGTTTCGGACACGCGCTGGGCGTGGGTTTGGAAGGACATGGAAGAAAAAGAAAAGGCCCGGGTCATATGACCTGGGCCTTTGCGTTTCAGTGGGCCGGGGTGGGTTCGAACCACCGTAGCTTCCGCAGCGGTTTTACAGACCGCCTCCTTTGGCCTCTCGGACACCGACCCGCGCCCGCGTAGCATATCGGCCATGCCCAGCTTCGACGTCGTGTCCCAGGTCGACATGCAAGAGGTCCGCAACGCCCTGGACCAGGCCCACCGGGAGGTGGCCAACCGCTTCGACTTCAAGGGGACGGACTCGACGCTGGACCTCGCCGGCCACGAGATCGAGCTGCACTCCAACACCGAGCAGAAGCTGAAGTCGCTCGTCCAGGTGCTGGAGGAGAAGCTCGTCCGGCGCAACGTGCCCCTCAAGGCTCTCGGCTACGGCCGGATCACCGAGGCGGCCAAGGGGACGGTCCGCCAGACCGTCACCCTCAACGTCGGCATCTCCGACGACAAGGGGCGCGAGATCAACAAGTTCCTGAAGACCCTGAACCTGAAAGGCGTCCAGAGCCAGGTCCAGGGCGATCAGCTGCGGGTGAGCGGGAAGAAGAAGGACGACCTGCAGGCGGCCATCGCCGGCCTCAAGGGCCACGATTTCGGCATCCCGCTGCAGTACGTCAATCTCCGCGATTAGGCCCATTCTGTCACCCTCTGCGCGAAAAGGCTCCAGGACTCGCCACTCTGCGTAACGAACTAGTGGGCGTCTGTCCCATTTCGGGTGCCGTCTCCCCAGGCGTGCCTTTCACATCGCGGAGTGAAGAATGCGAAGGCTCGGGCCAATTGTCTTTGCCGTGCTGCTGGTGGCGCTCGCGGTCCCGTTCCCGGGAGCCGGCTCGACGACCCTCATCCCCTCGGGGTTCAAGAAGTCGTCCTGCAGCACGGTGGCCGAAGGCGTCGAGTACGTGCCGATGCGGCGCAACAGCCCGGCCGCCAACGTCTTCGTGGGCCACATCGCCCCCAACTCGCCGACCCGTCTCCGGGTGGTCACGGCCAACGACCGGATCACCCACGACGACGATGCCCTGGAGGTTCCCAGCTCGCAGTGCCGGCGACTGAGCTGCCTGCTGGGCATCAACGGCGACTTCCACGACACCAACCACGAGGCGCTGGGCGGCGTGGTGAAGCAGGGCCGCCTGGTCCGCACGCCCAACCCCGGCCGCCCCCACCTGATCGTGTTCCAGGACGGGAAGGTGGGCATGAGCGAGCTCCACTGGACCGGGTCGGTGAAGACCAAGGAGGCCACCCCCCGGTCACTGGCCCTGAGCGGCATCAACACCAGCCTCTTCCCGTCGAACGGCCTGCTGCTCTACACCTCGGACTGGGGCACGAGAACGAGGACCTCGTCGGGCACCACCGAGATCATCATCAAGCCCGGTACCGCCCTTGCTCCCCTGGGGAAGACCGTCACCGTCAACCTCCAGGCCCTGGACAGCGTCGACTCCACCATCCCCGCCGGCGGTGCCGTCCTCGCCGGGAAGGGCACGGCGGGCACGTTCCTGAAGGACCTCTGGAACCGGGGCGTCCGCCAGCTCGACGTGCGGGCCGACAGCCCCCTCAACCCCTATGAGGCGCTGGGCGGCAACCCCTTCCTCATCGGGAACGGCCAGAACGCCTTCCCCGACAACGACGACAGTTTCGTCAACAGCCGCCAGCCCCGGACATACCTCGGCTTCAACGCCGCCGGCGACGTCTTCATCGTGGCCGTCGACGGGCGCCAGAGCGACTCCCAGGGCATGTCCCTGCCGGAGGCGGCCAACTTCCTCCGGGGCCTCGGCGCCACCTCGGGCCTCAACTTCGACGGCGGCGGCGGCACGGTCTTCGTCAAGGACGGGACCGCGGCCAGCTCCCCCGTCGACGACGACAACTCGAGCGGCGAGCGGGGCGCGCCCAACTCCCTGGCCCTGGTGGTGGGCCCGGCCAAGCCGGCGGCCCCGCTGCCGCCGGGGCCCCGTTCCGGGTACTGGATGGTGAGCGCCGACGGCAGCGTCTACCGCTTCGGTGACGCCCGCCAGCACGGCTACTTCAGGATGGCGCCGAACAAGGCGGTCGACCTCGAGCCCACGCCGTCAGGGAACGGCTACTGGGTGGTCAACGACGTGGGCCAGGTGTTCTCCCTGGGAGACGCCAAGCACTTCGGCAACGTCGACCCGGCCAAGTTGGTCTCGGGCGAGAAGGTCTCCAGCCTGTCGGCGACCCCGACGGGGGTCGGCTACTGGGTCTTCACCAGCAAGGGCCGCACCCTCGCCTTCGGCGACGCCAAGCACTACGGCGACCTGGCCAACATCCGGTTGAACGGCCCGGTCCTCGACTCGGTGGCCACCCCGACGGGCAAGGGGTACTACATGGTCGGTTCCGACGGCGGCGTGTTCACCTTCGGCGACGCCGACTTCTACGGCTCCATGGGGGGCCACACCCTGAACGCCCCGGTCCAGTCGCTGGTGCCCGACCCCGACAACGTTGGCTACTGGCTGGTGGCCTCGGACGGCGGGGTGTTCGCCTTCCGGGCTGCGTTCCGGGGCTCGATGGGCGGCACCAAGCTGAACAAGCCCATGTCGGGCATGGTCGCCTTCGGCAACGGCTACCTGATGGTCGCCGAGGACGGCGGGATCTTCAACTTCTCCGACAAGCCGTTCCACGGTTCGCTGGGCGGCTGCGCCGCCGGCTCGCCGGTGATCTCGGTAGCGCCTCTGGACTGACGGGCGGGTGCACCGGCCGAAGGCCGGAACTGCACCTGCCGGCACAGGAGAGAGGGCGCCAAGGGCGCCTCCCCGCCTGTCCGGGCCGAAGGCCCGCCTAGCGGATGAGGCCGCCCTGGCCGGCCGGCCCGGAGATCCGCATCGAGCGGAGCCGCTCGACCCGGGCCTCGGTGGGCGGGTGGGTGGTGAAGAGCTGGGCGAAGTTGATCTTGCGCCCGGCGAGAGGGTTCACGATGTACTTCTGGGCCTGCGCCGGCTGCACGTTCATCGGAATGCGCCGGGTCGCCTCATCCAGCTTGAGGAGCGCCCGGGCCAGTGGCTCCCCGTCACCGATCAGCTGGGCGCCGGAGCGGTCGGCCTCGAACTCCCGGGAGCGGGACAGGGCCATCTGGAGCAGGCCGGCGGCCATCGGGGCGAGGATGGCGAGGAGGAGGACGGCGAAGGGGTTGCCACCCTCGCGGTCGTCGCGGTGCCCGCCGAACATGGCGCCCCACATGGCGATGTTGGCGATGAAGCTGATACCGGTGGCGATGGCGGCGGCCACCGACCCGATGAGGATGTCGCGGTTGCCGACGTGGGACATCTCGTGGGCGAGGACGCCCCGCAGCTCGCTCGGCTCGAGGATCTGGAGGATGCCCTGGGTCACGGCCACGGCGGCATGCTCGGGGTTGCGGCCGGTGGCGAAGGCGTTGGGCTGGAGGTCGGGGGTGACGTAGAGCTTGGGCATGGGCAGGCGCATCCGGTCGGAGACCTCCCGCATGGTGCGGTAGTAGTCCGGATACTCGGCCTCGGAGGCGGGCACGGCCCGGGCCGCCTTGATGGCGATCTTGTCGGAGAACCAGTAGGAGCCACCGACCACCGCCAGGCCGAGGAAGAGCCCGAGCACGGCCCCCGACGGCCCGAAGATCAGCCGCCCGAACAGGATCAGGAGGCCAGCCAGGCCGGCCAGGAGCACATAGGTCTTGAACGTGTTCTTATTCATCGTCAGCATCACCTACCTGAGACAACGGTAGCGCCGATCTGGTAGTTCCTGGTCCGGGTGCAAATGTGCGGGGACACCGCGGGCCCCGGGTTTTGCCCGGTCAGTCGTAGTAGCCCGAGTGGATGTAGATGCAGGGTACGGCCCGGTCCCGGAACATCTCGGCGTTGCGCCGGTCATCCTCGAAGGCGAGGCGCAGGTCGAAGCCGGCGGTCCGCAGGTCGGCCACGGCCAGCTCCTTGAACTCCCGGGCCTGGCTGTAGTCGCCGCCGGCCCGCATGACGAGTAGGTCCCAGCGGATGCCGTAGTGCTCGAGCCAGGCTTCGGTGAGCTGGTGGACCCGGGCGGGCCGGCCGGTGAGCAGCAGGATGCGCAGCGAGGGATCGAGCAGGTCGAGGAGGACCTTGACCTCCTCGATGAGGGGGTCCTGGCCGGCGGCGTCGAAGAAGCTCCGCCAGTCGGGCCGGGCCTCCTCCAGGTAGTGCTGACGGGAGGCGGCATCGGAGAGCACGCCGTCGATGTCGACCACCACGGCCGCCCCGGGCCCGACCGGCCCGTCCCGCCAACTCCAGTGCTGGTTCATCCGTTGCCATTGAGTGTGCATGAGTTGCACGTTCTCAGGCAGCCGTCGATTGCTCGGCGGCGGTGACGGTCCTACGCGGCCCGGTTGGGCTGGTGCCGTCTTCGCAGTTCGTCGAGGAGCACCTGGG
>JBOGFE010000003.1:0-13848 GCA_050741935.1 Acidimicrobiia bacterium
GCCGGACTATCCCCTCATCGCCACCGTCCCCCGGCCGAGCCCCAAGCGCGCCTTCCCCTTCGCCGAGGCGACCGCCTCCTTCGACGCCATCGCCCCCATGGTGTACTGGCAGAACCGGGACCCGGCCACCGACGCCGCCCAGGCCCTGGCCGACCTCGCCCCCTTCGGCAAGCCCGTGCTCCTCATCGGCCAGGCCTACGACGGCGGCCCCGAGGGCGGTCCCGCCGGTCCTCCGCCCCGGGACCACCTCGACCGGTTCATGGCCACGGCGCTCTCCCATGGGGCCGTGGGGGTGTCGTTCTGGGTGTGGCACACCGCCACCGCCGAGCACTGGGCGGCCATCAACGACGCCGGGGCGTGGGAGCTGGGGCCGTCGGACCCCGCCGGATCCGGGAAGGTGCGCTACCTCCAGCGGATCCTGAACCTCTTCGGCCAGGCGGTGGCGGTCGACGGGGCGCTCGGCCCCCAGACCCGGGGGGCGCTGGCCACGCTGCAGCAGTCCCTCGGCCTGCCCGGCACCGGCGCCCTCGACGCCGCCACCCTCAACTCCCTGTTCGGCCTGCGCTAGCCCTCTCCGTCCGTCCCCGTGGTCGGCAGGAGACGCTCCCGCCACCCGAGCGCGTCGGCGCTGCGACCCAGGACACGCTCCAGCCGGGCGCAGCGGCCCGCGGGCCCCGTGACGAGAACGGGGGCCCGGCCCAGCACCTCGATGTCGCCGGCCTCCTCGATGTCGCCGCCCTCCTCGAGGACGGCCAGCTCGCCCCCGGCGTCCACCAGTCCCGCCCAGCTGCGGGCTGCACCTCCCCACCAGTCGGCCGGCCCCCAGCGGCGGGCCCGCACCCCTGTCCCGGCAAAGGGGAGCCGCTCAGCTCCGATGAGGATCTCGCCGTGCACGGTTCCGGGCTGCAGGTACCCGCCGTCGGCCGGCCCGGGCGGGCCCGGCACCGGCGCCTCCACCGGCGGGCGCAGGACCTCCCATTCCAGGTCGAGGCCGACCGGGACCCGCTCTCCCCACTCGGCCCCCCAGGCCTCGGCGGGATCGTCGTAGCGCACGCCGAAGGCTTCGAGGCCCACGCTCCAGTGCTCCAGGGGCGTCTCGCACACCAGCTCGCCCCACAGCCCCTCGGCCCGTACCTCGAGCCCGGTGCGGGGCGGGGGCACCTCATGGTCCCGGACGGCCACCAGGCCGCCGGTGGTGAGGAGATGCGTCCACCACCAGGCGATTTTCAGGTTCGGATAGACGCAAAGCGCCACGAACCCGCCCAAGCCGCCCATCTCGGCGAAGTCGAGATACCAGGACTCGGCCCACAAAGCGTCGAAACCGGGAGAGTGGGAACGTTCGTCACCGGGGCGGACCATAGGGACAGCCTGACCTGAAGTACCCGGTAGCTGGGAAATGGGGCCAGATCGTTGGATTCCAATCCTCCTGAAGTCACGCGCCGGCAGGCGCTTCGGCTTCTCCTCACCGCGGCCGCCATCGGGGCCGGGGCCTGCACCTCCCGCTCGGCACGGCGGGCGGCGCCCCCGCCGGCGTCCTCGACGACGACGTCCAGCGCCCCGCCCTCCACCACGACCACCACCGCGCCGCCACCCACCACCACGACCACCACCGCGCCGCCGACCACGACCACGACCGCCCCCCCGCCGACCACCACGACCACCACGGCTCCGCCCCCGGCCGTACCGGCCCCGTCCGGACCCCACCCCTCAGGGGCGGTCGCGGGCTTCGTCGCCTTCGGTGACTTCGGCGGTGGCCTGCAACAGGGTGACGTGGCCGCGGCGATGGCGCGCTGGGCCGCCGCCCACCGGGTC
The DNA here is from genome assembly GCA_050741935.1 of Acidimicrobiia bacterium. Lineage (GTDB taxonomy): Bacteria > Actinomycetota > Acidimicrobiia > IMCC26256 > BP-133 > CAWBJP01. The sequence continues at coordinate 1,813 of JBOGFE010000003.1, forward strand.
GATGCCCTGGTGACCACCGGCGACAACGTCTACGACTACGGCGAGCCCCACCTGTTCGGCCCCCATCTGGATGAGCCCTACCGGGACCTTCGGGGCAGCCGTCCGATGTGGGTCACCCTCGGGAACCACGACGTGGCCCGAGGCCACGGCGATGCCCAGCTGGCCCACCTGGGATTGCCGGCGCTGCCCTATGCCACCGCCCTCAACGGCGTCCGGCTCTTCTTCCTCGACTCCAACCGGCCCGACGCCGGCCAGGCGGCCTGGCTCGACCAGCAGCTGGCCCAGCCCGGGCCGGCGTGCTCGGTGGTCGTCTTTCACGCCCCGGTGCACTCCTGCGGCCTGCACGGCCCGGAGGCGTCGGTGGTGGCGGCCTGGGAACCGGTGCTCGAGAGCCGCAAGGTCACCCTGGTCCTCAACGGCCACGACCACCTGTACCACCGCTTCTACTCCGCCGCCGGTGTCACCTACGTGGTCACCGGTGGCGGCGGGCGCGATCTCTATCCCCACACCAACGGCTGCAACCCGCCCGAGCTCCAGGCCTCGGCCGTTCGCCACCACTTCACGGGTGTGGAGGTGTTCGCCGACCGCCTCGTCATCAGCGCGGTGGGGATCGACGACTCGGCCTTCGACCGGGTCGAGCTCCCCCTCCCCGCCCTGGTCGGGACGCCGGCCCCGTAGCGGTCGCTAGGACCCGTCCACGAACTGGCCCACGTCGGCCTGCTTGGCCCGGACGGCCTCGGCGGCGGTGCGCAGGGCGGCGACCTCGTCGTCGCTCAGGGGTAGCTCGACGATCTCCTTGATGCCCTCCCGGCCCAGGCGGGCCGGCACCCCGAGGTACACGTCGGAGATGCCGAACTGGCCCGTGACCCAGGCGCACACCGGCATGAGGGCACCGGTGTCACCAACCACCGCCTTGACCATGGCGGCGGCGGCCGAGGCCGGGGCGTAGTAGGCGGAGCCGGTCTTGAGCAGGCCGACGATCTCGGCGCCGCCGTCCCGGGTGCGGGTCACCAGCTCCTCGATGGTGGCGGCGTCGGCCACCTCGGTGAGGGGCTTGCCCGCCACCTTCACCTGCGAGGGCACCGGCACCATGGTGTCGCCGTGGCTGCCCAGGGTGATGGCCTCCACCTCGAGGGGGGAGACCCCGAAGCGCTCGGCCACGAAGTGCTGGAAGCGGGCGGTGTCGAGCATGCCCGCCTGGCCGATCACCCGCTCCTTCGGGAATCCGCTCACGGTGGCGGTGAGCGCCGTCATCTCGTCGAGAGGATTCGAGACCACGATGAGCACGGCCTCGGGGGAGCCGGCCACGAGCTGGCGGGTGACGTCGCTCACGATCTTGGCGTTCACCTCGAGAAGGTCCATCCGGCTCATGCCCGGCTTGCGGGGCAGGCCGGCGGTGATGACGCAGACGTCGGAGCCGGCGGTGGCCCCATAGTCGTTGGCCCCGGTGATGCGCGTCTCGAACCGCTCGATGGGACGGCTCTGCATCATGTCGAGGGCCAGGCCCTGGGGCCGGCCCTCGATGATGTCGACCATGACGACCTCGTCGACGATGTCGGCTTCGGCGACCCGCTGCGCGGTGGTGGAGCCGTAGAAGCCGGCCCCCACGATGGTGACCTTCATGTCTGTGAACCCCTTGGGTGTTCGAGGACCTGAGCGGCGGAAACCCTATCCGCTCCCGTTTCCGGCGCCTTCACCCAGGAGAACCCGCCGGGCCTCACCCAGCTCGACGATGCGCTCGGCGGCGAAGTTCCGGGCGCCGCCATGGTCGGGGTGGGCCAGGCGAACCAGCCGCCGGAAGCGCTTGAGCACCTCGTCGCGTTCGGGCTCGGTCCCGGGCCCGAATCCGAGCACCTCCATGGCCCAGCGGCGTTCGGGAGGGATACCCCACCAGCTGTCCCCGGCGACCACCCGTATCCCGATCGGGGGCCGGGGACGGGCCCGAGCCTCGGTCATGTAGCGCACCACGATCCCCTCGGGCAGCACGCCGGGCCGCTTCACCGCCTGGTCGATGGCCCGCAGGGCGAGCGTCCGGGGGTAGGTGGCCATGGCCGCCGCCGCCATCACCGCGCCGAGCAGCTGGGGCACGGGGTACAGGCCGTGGACGTCGAGCTCGAGGATGAGCTCGCCGCCTTCGCCCAGCAGCCGGTGGCGGGACTGGGCGAGGCCCTCGGTGTCGGTCTGGAGGCGGAAGCGGAGCGCCCGGCGAGGGACGCTGAGACCGCCCCGGGCCTGACGCAGGAAGGGACCGAAGGCCTCGGCCTGCTCTTCGTCGAGCCCGTGGACGTTGGCCGCCACCACCGCCGCCAGCAGGATGGGCCCGTAGCCGGGCGGGGCGGTGGGAAGGACGCGGTCGCCGAGCGCCACCCGACGGGTGGGCATGTGGCGCCGGGTATGGCGGACGTTGAGCTCGGCGAGCAACACCATCCACCAGCTTGCCGGTCCTGACCGCACAAAAAAAGCCGCAGGCCGCCGAAGCGGCCTGCGGCGCTGATTGGGATCGTTTACAGCCCGCCTGCGATACCGCCGGCGAGTGACTCCAGGTCCAGCAGGCCGGAGAGGAGGCCACCTCCGCCGCCGCCCACCAGGGGCAGACCGGAGAGGAGGCTTCCGCCGGCCATGTCGCCGACCAGAGGCAGGTTCGACAGCAGGCCGCCACCCTCGCTGCCGTTGCCCACGATGGGCAGGCTCGAGAGCAGGCCGCCCTCGGTCAGGCCACCGACCACGGGCAGGCCCGAAAGCAGGCCGCCCTCGGTCAGGCCACCGACCACCGGCAGGCCCGAAAGCAGGCCGCCCTCGGTCAGGCCACCCACGACGGGCAGGCCCGAGAGCAGGCCACTCACGCCGCCTCCGCCGGTCAGGCCGCTGAGGAGTCCGCCGCCGCCCTCGCCTCCGAGCAGCCCGCCGACGACCGGCAGACCGGAGAGGAGGCCACCCTGGGTCAAGCCACCGACCAGGGGCAGGTTCGACAGCAGGCCGCCACCGGCCGCGTTGTCGTCGTTGAAGAAGTCGTCGTCGAACGGCTCGTCGACCTGGGACGTGTCGTCGACGAGATCATTGGGATCAGCGTCTAGATGATGGGCTAGAGCGGGAACCGACCCGACCACGACGAGGCCGAGGCCGAGCGCAGTTGCCGCTATTCGGTGGATGCTCTTGGTCAAGTCTCTTCCTTCCCAGCCGCCCCGGTCCCCCCGGTGACGTCTCGAGATCTGGAATACCACCGCGCCCCGCAACGGAGAGTTTCGACCGAATGTGCCGGAATCCTCCCTGCTGGGACGATCAGTGCTCCTTGCTCCCTGTGTGCCCCGCTGACCGCAACAGCGGTGCATTCGGAGGATTCGCCGCAAACCGGACGTTTCCTGTTTTTGGCACCCAGTGCCGGGGAGCAGGGCTACAAGCGCTCGACGATGGCCTCGGCGAAGGCGGAGGTCCTGACCTCGTGGGCCCCTTCGGTCAGCCGGGCGAAGTCGTAGGTGACGATCTTCTCGGCGATGGTGCGCTCGAGACCGCCGGTGACGAGGGCGGCCGCCTCGTGCCACCCCAGGTGCTCGAGCATCATCACCCCGGACAGGATCACGGAGCCGGGGTTGACCTTGTCCTGGCCGGCGTACTTCGGGGCGGTGCCGTGGGTGGCCTCGAACACCCCGTGGCCGGTCACGAAGTTGATGTTGCCCCCCGGCGCGATCCCGATCCCGCCGACCTGGGCGGCGAGGGCGTCGGAGAGGTAGTCGCCGTTCAGGTTGGTGGTGGCGACGACGTCGAACTCCTTGGCCCGGGTCATGATCTGCTGGAGGAAGGCGTCGGCGATGGCGTCCTGGACGAGGACCTTGCCATCGGGCTTGCCCCCGCAGTCGTCCCAGCCCACGGCCACGTCGGCGAACTCCTCCTTCGTCAGCTCGTAGCCCCAGGACCGGAAGGCACCCTCGGTGAACTTCTGGATGTTGCCCTTGTGCACGAGCGTCACCGAACGCCGGCCCTTGCTCACGGCAAATTCGATGGCGGCCCGGATGAGCCGCTTGGAGCCCGTCTCGGAGATGGGCTTGAGCCCGAGGCCTGAGTCGGGGCGGATGTCCCAGCCGAACTCCTCCTTGCAGAACTCGATGAGCTTCTTGACCTCGGGTGTGCCTTCCTGGAGCTCCTTGCCGGCGTAGACGTCCTCGGTGTTCTCCCGGAAGATGACCATGTCGACGTCCTGGGGGTTCTTCACCGGCGACGGCACGCCCGGGAACCAGCGGACGGGGCGGAGGCAGACGTAGAGGTCGAGGATCTGGCGGAGCGCCACGTTGAGGGAGCGGATGCCGCCGCCCACCGGCGTCGTGAGCGGGCCCTTGATCCCGACGATGTGGGTCCGGAAGGCGTCCACCGTCTCCTCGGGCAGCCAGTTCCCCGTGGCGTCGAAGGCCCTCTGGCCGGCCAGGACCTCTTTCCAGGCGATCCGCTTCCGCCCGCCGTAGGCCCGCTCCACGGCGGCGTCGAGGACCCGCTGAGCGGCGGGCCAGATGTCGATGCCCGTGCCGTCCCCCTCGATGAAGGGGATGATCGGCTCGTCGGGCACGGACAGGACACCGTCGTTCACCGTGATGACCTCGGCCATTGACTCACTCCCTCTTCGCCGGTGGGGGCGAGGGGGATGCTAACGGCCGGGCTCAGAATCTCGTGAAGACCAGGTGATTGTTCACGGTCCGGGCCCCGGTCACGACACCCCGGCTGACGAGGGCGAAGAGGGCGTCGCGCAGCACCACGGGCGTGGTCCGGGGCCTGCCCTCGAGGTAGAGGGCGGCCACGCCGGCGGTGTGGGGCGACGCCATGGAGGTGCCCGACAGGGACTGCGTGGCGACGTCGCTCTCGGCCCACGACGACTCGATGTCGACGCCGGGGGCGAACCAGTCGACGCAGTCGCCGTAGTTCGAGAACGAGGCCTTGGTGTCGGTGCGGTCACTGGCGCCGGTGGTCATGACCTCGGGCACCCGGGCCGGCGAGTAGCCGCAGGCGTCCTGGGCCTGGCCGGCGAAGTTGCCGTTGCCGGCGGCGACGGCGTAGGGGACACCGCCGGCCACCGAGCGCTTCACCGCATCGTCGAGGGTCGACGACGCCGCTCCCCCCAGTGACATGTTGGCCACCGCCGGGGCGCCGGCGGCGTGGTCGGCGGTCACCCAGTCGACACCGGCGATCACGCCGCTGATCGAGCCCGAGCCGTTGCAGTCGAGCACCCGCACGGCCACCAGATCGACATCCTTGGCCACGCCGTAGGTGGCGCCGCCGATGATCCCGGCGACGTGGGTGCCGTGGCCGTGGCAGTCCTGACCTTCCCCGTCGTCGGCCACGGCGTCGAAGCCCACCCGGGCCCGGCTCGGCCCGGCGGTGGTGGCGAACTCGTCGTGGGTGGTGCGGATACCGGTGTCGATGACGTAGGCGGTGACGCCGGCCCCGGTGCGCCGGTAGGTGAACTCGGAATCGAGGGGCAGGAGGGGCTGGTCGATCCGGTCGAGACCCCAGGGGGCCCCGACCTGGGTCTCGTTCACGGTCACGTCCTGGTCGGGCTCGACCCGGCGGACCATGGGGTCGGACTCCACGGCGTTGGCACCGGCCGCCGGGAAGGTGGCGGCATAGCCCTTGAGGGCGTGGGTGTAGACGTGGGTCACCACGGCGCCGTAACGCCGGGCATGCTCGGCGGCGACGGCCGCCGGGTCGGTCACGGAATCGTCGAGGACGACGATGTACCGCTCCCCCGGTTCCTGGGCCGGGGCCGGTGAGGACACCACCCCCAGGCCGGCGAAGACCACGACAAGCAAAGCCAGACCGCAACGGCGCATTCCCCAGCTCCTTGACTCGTCAACGTTGACGAGCGCGAGGTTCTAGCCGACGCGGGGCAGGCCGTGCCCGGGAATTTCGCCGATCAGTAGCCGGAGACGTCGAGCAGGGGGAACGTTCCGGCCACGGCGTCGTCCTTCAGCTGCTCCTCGGCCTCGGACACCGAGAGCCCGGAGCCGATGCTGACCGACCGCAGGAGAGCGCCCCCGCCGGCCACGTGGGGAGCGGCCATCGAGGTGCCCGACAGGGCCCTGGTGGTGGCGCCGGGCCAGGTGGAGAGGACGTTCACGCCCGGCGCCCAGATGTCGACGCAGGACCCGAAGTTGGAGAACGAGGCCCGCGTCCCGGGGGCGCTCAGGGCCCCGACGGTCACGATCCCGTTGTTGGTTCCCGCTCCGGCCCGGGCGGGCGAGGTGGTGCAGGCGTCGACGTTCGCGTTCCCGGCGGCCAGGACGTAGAGCACCCCGGCGTCGGCGGACGCGCGCACGGCCTCGTCGATGGCCTGGCTGGCGCCCCCGCCGAGCGACATGTTGGCCACCGCGCCCGGAAGAGCGTGCTCCGTCACCCAGTCGATGCCGGCGATGACACCCGAGTTCGATCCGGAGCCCGAGCAGCCCAGGACCTTGATGGCGTGGATGCTGGCCCCGGGGGCCACGCCCACGACGTGGCTGGCGTCGTCCTCGGCCGCGACGGTGCCCGCCACGTGGGTGCCGTGCCCGTTGCAGTCCTTGTTGGGACCGCCGGCGAAGTTCTTGAACTCGACCACGTTCAGGTCGGGGTGGGCGGCGTCGACGCCGGTGTCGATGACCCACACGTGCCCGTTCACCGCGCCGGTCCCGTTGCCGGCCACCGTCGAGGACACGGTGGCGCCCACGGTGGTGATGCCGGCCGGGATCGTCTGCGCCGGCGGCGGGGTGGTCCCTCCGCCACCACCGGGCTTGCCCACGGCCGAGACGGTTCCGTCGACCTCGACGTAGGCGACGCGGGAGTCGGCCCGGATGTCGTCGACCCGGTCGGCGGGGATGGTGGCGGCGTAGCCCTTGAGGGCCTTGCGGTAGACGTGGCTGACCTGCGCCTGGTGCGCCCGGCCGTGCGCCGCGGAGACGGCGCCGGGATCGGCCACCGAGTCCCGCAGGACGACGATGTAGCGCCCCGGAGACGACGGAGAGGCGCCGGCGGTGGCCGACGGTAGGGCGTAGAGCCCCAGGCATCCAAGGACGACCACGGACGCGGCGATTCTGCGCACGGCAAAGCTCCCTCTGTTGACCCTCAGCCCTCGATCGGCCACTCAGAGGTTCGCCTTGAGGAAGAAATTTCCTTTCGGCCGATTAGTGCCGGAAGTGACGGCGGCCGGTGAAGACCATGGCCACCCCGGCCTCGTCGGCGGCGGCGATCACCTTCTCGTCGCCCAGCGACCCGCCCGGTTGGGCGATGGCCCCGGCGCCGGCGGCCACGGCGGCATCGACTCCGTCACGGAAGGGGAAGAAGGCGTCCGAGGCACACACCCCGCCCCGGGCCCGGTCCCCGGCCTTGCGGGCGGCGATCTCGGTGGAGTGCACCCGTGACTGCTGGCCGGCGCCGATCCCGAAGGCCTGGCCCTCCTTGGCCAGCACGATGGCGTTGGAGCCGGTGGCGGCGCACACCTTCCAGGCGAACTCGAGGTCGGCCCACTGCTCCTCGGTGGGGGCCGTGCGGGTCACCACCTTCCAGGTCGAGCGGTCGGCCTCGTAGCGGTCGGTCTCCTGAACGAGGAAGCCCCCTCCCGCCCGGCGCAGGTCGAGGCCCCGGTCCGGGTCCGGGACCGGAGCCTGCAGCAGGCGCAGGTTCTTCTTGGCGCTCAGCACCTCGAGGGCGTCGGGGGCGTAGTCCGGGGCGATGACGACCTCGGTGAACACCTCGCCGATGGCGGCGGCGGTGACGGCGTCGAGGGGTCGGTTGAAGGCCACCACCCCGCCGAAGGCGGACAGCGAGTCACACTCGAAGGCTCGCCGGTAGGCGGAGAGCACGTCGCCGGCCTGGGCCACCCCACACGGGTTGGCGTGCTTGACGATGACGCAGGCGACGTCGGAGAAGGCGTGGACGAGGGACCAGGCCGCCTCGGCGTCGAGCAGGTTGATGAAGGACAGAGCGGTCCCCTGGTGCTGGACCATGGCGTCGAGCCAGCCCCGGTTGAGGCGGTCGCGGTAACGGGCCCCGAGCTGATGGGGGTTCTCGCCGTAGCGGAGGGCCGCCACCCGCTCCAGGGGCACGACCAGGTGGCGGGGCAGGGGGTCGGGGTCGAACCAGCGGACGATGGCGGCGTCGTAGCCGGCGGTGTGGGCGAACGCCTCCAGGGCCAGGTCGGCCCGGGTGGCCCGGGACAGGCGCCCGCCGCTGCCGGCCAGCTCCTCGAGCAGCGCCGGGTACCGGGCCGGGTCCGTCACCACCCCCACCCAGGCGTGGTTCTTGGCCGCGGCCCGCACCATGGTCGGCCCGCCGATGTCGATCGTCTCGATCCCGGGGCGCTCCAGGAACGGATAGAGGTTGACCACCACCAGGTCGATGGGCTCGATGCCCTGGGCGGCCAGGTCGTCGAGGTGGGAGGGCACGCCCCGGTCGGCCAGGATGCCGCCGTGGATGCGGGGGTGCAGGGTCTTCACCCGGCCGGAGAGCATCTCCGGGGCGCCCGTCACCTCCTCCACCGGCGTGACCGGGATGCCCGCCTCGGTCAGGGCGGCGGCGGTCCCGCCCGAAGCCACCAGCGAGATGCCCAGGCCCTGGAGGGCCCGGGCGAAGTCGAGGAGGCCGGTCTTGTCGTAGACGGACAGCAGGGCCCGGAGGACCTTCACGGAGCCGTCCTCCTCGGCCCCGCCGGCAGTGCCGGCCGCCTCGGCCACCAGCCTGGCCAGCACCTGGGGGTAGAGGCGGTGCTCGACGGCCTTGATCCGCTCGTGGAGGGCGTCTTCGGTGTCGCCCGGGAGGACGGGCACCGCCTCCTGAGCCAGGATCGGCCCGTCGTCGACCTCGATGGTGGCGATGTGGATGGTGCAGCCGGTGACCCGGACGCCGGCGGCCAGGGCGTCGGGGACGGCGTGCGCGCCCCGGAACGACGGCAGGAGGGCGGGGTGGGTGTTGATCACCTTGCCCGGGAACGCCTCGAAGATCGGTTCGGCGAGCACGGTCATGAACCCGGCCATGGCCACCAGGTCGACCTCATGGGCCACCAGGACGTCGGTCACCGCCTGGGTGAAGGCGACGCGGTCGGGATGGTGGGCGCTCCAGTCGACCACGACGCTGGGGATCCCCGCCGCCGCCGCCCGGTCGAGGGCCCGTACCCCGGGACGATCGGTGACCACCACGGCCACCGGCAACCCGGCGTCGATGATGGCCTGGAGGTTGCTGCCGCTCCCCGAGGCCAGGATTCCGATGCGCATGCTGTCAGTCATCAGGACCTCCGGAGCGCCAGCGTAGGAGGGACTGGGCGGCCGGGGATGGGGCCCCCGGCCGTACTGCGATGAGCCGCCAGGCGAAGAGCCATGATCATGAGCCTCACGCTACCGTCCTCGCATGAGCGAGGTTCAGGTCAGGATCGACGGTGGGGTGGCGGTCGTCAGCCTGTGGGCCCCGGAACGGCGCAACGCCCTCACGCCGGCCATGGCCGGCGAGCTGGTGGCCGCCTGCGAGGAGGTGGACGCCGACCCCTCGGTGGGAGCGGTGGTGGTCCGGGGGGAGGGCGGCTACTTCTGCGCCGGCGCCCACCGCGACACCCTCTCGGGCGCGGGAGCCGATCCTCTCTCGGAGCCGGCCCACTCCTCGTTGAGCATCGTCTACCGGTCCTTCGTCCGGGTGGGCGAGCTGGAGCCGCCGGTCATCGCCGCCGTGCGGGGCGCGGCCGTGGGGGCGGGGGTGAACCTGGCCTTCGCCGCCGACCTGCGGGTGGTGGCCGAGGACGCCCGCCTCCTCCCCGGATTCCAACGCATCGGGCTCCACCCCGGAGGCGGGTACTTCGTGCTCGCCGGACGGCTGGCGGGCCGGGAGGCGACGGCGGCCATGGGCCTCTTCGGCGAGGAGGTGAGCGGCCGGCGCGCCGCCGAGCTCGGATTCGCCTGGGAAGCCGTGCCCGACGACCAGGTCGAGGACCGGGCCCTGGAGCTGGCCGGGCGGGCGGCCGCCGACCCGGAGCTCTCCCGCCGGGCGGCCCGGTCGTTGCGCAACGAGCTCGGCCCCCCCACCGTCCCCTGGGCGGTCGCCCTCGACGCCGAGCGCGCCGCCCAGATGTGGTCGCTGCGCCGGCGCCCGTCCGACCGCTAGGACCCTTCGGCCGCCGTCACTCCCGGCCGGTGAAGAAATCCGTGATCTCGGCGATGGCGAGATCGGGCCGCTCGTAGGCCACGAAGTGGCCCGCCCCTTCCACGGGCGCGAAGTCGCAGTCGCTGAAGTACCGGTCCAGGGCATCGGCCCATTCCACGTTCAGGATGGAGTCGTCGGCTCCCCAGCGCACCCGCGTCGGGATCTCGATGGGCGGGAGGTCGGGCGGGCCGTGGCGGATCAGCTCGATCCGGCCCGGGGCCGAGGCCACGTACCAGTTGAACCCGCCCTGGAGGTTGCCGGGCTCGAGGAAGTTGTCGACCCAGGCGTCGATGTCCTCCTTCTCGAAGACGTCGGGAGCATGGGCCCAGTGGTCCAGGAAGTGCCGGAAGTAGATCTCGCACGCCGCTCGGCTCGACCCGACCAGCTCCGCGGCCATGGGGAGCCGGTGGAAGGACTGGTACCAGATCTCCCGGAGGTGCTCGGGGTCCGCCCAGCGCCGGCCGATCCCGGGGTAGGGGCAGTCGAAGAAGAACAGCCCGGTCAGCCGCTCGGGGTGGGCCCGGGCGAAGGCCTGGGTCACGTAGGCGCCGACGTCGTGGCTCACCACCCCGAAGCGCCCGAGCCCGAGGGCGTCGGCCAGGCCCTGGAGGTCGGCGACGTGGTCCTCGACCCGGTAGCCATCGAGCGCCGGCAGGTCAGGCTTGCTCGACGCCCCGAACCCGCGCAGGTCGGGGGCGATGACCGAGAAGTTGGCGCTCAAGGGCTCGAGGATCTTGCGCCAGACCCGCCAGAACTCCGGCCACCCGTGCAGCAGCACGATCGACGGGCCCCGACCCTGGCGCACGTAGTGGAGGTCGACGTCCGGGAGGTGGACGGTCCCGTGCTCCAGGCCCGGGCTCCCCGACGGAACCTCCGGTTCCGGCGGGGTGGCGCTCACGCCCGCTTGCGGAACGGGCGCACCTCACCGGGGCTCCCGTCCGGCGGGTGCTGCTGCGGCGCACCCTCAGGCTTCCGGGCCGCCATCTTCGCCTTGCGCTTGGTGGCCGCCATCGACACCCGCACGTGGTGCAGCGGGTGGGTGTCGGGGTTGGGCAACGTGGGCAGGTTGTGCTTCGAGCGCCCCCCCGGGTCCCGCATGGCGATGGTGAGCACGTACAGGGCGATGCCGACGATGGCGATCGGGATCAACATCATGAACGCCTGCCCGCCCGGGAACCCGTTGGGGGCCACGGCGCCGGCGCCCTTCAGGCCTCTCGCCGATCCCGCTCGCGCGGGGGCTGGAACGGAGCCACCTTCGGGGTCGGCATCTTCGGCTCGAACTTCGGCTTGGGGGCTGCGGCGCGGCGGGCGGCCCGGGGTGCCTTCTTCGCCTTCCACACCTGGCGACTCAGCTCCGTCCTGGGCAGCTTCGGCACCGACGCACCCTCACCCCGGCTTTCCCTCTGCTGCTGACGCCGCTGCGCCGCGTCTCCCCGCAGGGTCAGCCACAGGACGAGGATGCCGACCACGGGAAAGGCGTAGACGAAGAAGTGCCCACCGTGCGCCAGGATCATCGCGCTACCCCGCCCGGTTCCGCGGGCGCCGGAAGGGGGCCACCTCTCCCGAAGGCGTCATCGGGGCGGCCGTCGGCTTGTCGGACGCCGGCCGGGGCGGCCTTGTCGCCTTGAACACCTGGCGGCTCAGCGGGCTCTTCGGGAGGGCCCGGACCGAGGACGAGCGGTTCATCACCCGCGGGTCCCGGCGCAGGGCGAGGGTCAGGCAGATGATCGCCACCAGCGGGATGGCGATGGAAAGGAAAGACGCCACGTGCCCCCTCGGAAACCGTCATGCCTTCTGATCTGCCAGGTATTGCAGGCGCCATGGGCCTGGCTGGCCCATGGCGCCCCCTTGTCTACCCTTCAGTTGAGTTCCGGGACACGTGTTTCTCTCAGAGGC
>JBOGFE010000004.1:0-11918 GCA_050741935.1 Acidimicrobiia bacterium
GCCGTTCGTCGACCACTTCGGAGTTGCCCTCGTCGAGCGAGTCCGCTCGCGTGCGGTTGCGGCGCTGGGTCATCGAGGATGCGGTGTTGGCCGTGATCCGGTAGAGCCACGTCGAGAACTGCGCGTCACCACGGAAGCGCCTGATGGCCTTCCAGGCGCGGAGATAGGTCTCCTGCACCACGTCGCGCGCGTCCTCCTCGTTACCGGTCAGCCGGAAGGCCAGCGTGTACGTGGCGACGTACGTCTGGCGGACCAGCTCTTCGAAGGCTCCCTGATCCCCGTCGCGGGCGGCGGCGACCAGCTCTTCCTGGGTCAACGGGCTACTCCCGTCAATCTCGATACCGGTTGGACCACGCGTCGAAGTTCAACGTTACGAGAAACTGACGCAACGCTGCGTGACCGTGGGCCGGGTGACGTCAGCGTGTCTCGCGGTGCAACGTGTGCTGATTGTCCCAGCGACAGTACTTCTTCATGGCGATGCGCTCACGGTCGTTCTGCTTGTTCTTGACCGTGATGTAGTTCCGGCGCTTGCAGACCTCGCAGGCCAGCGTGATCTTGATTCTCTTGTCGCTCGCCATGGCACATCTCCCGTTGCTGCCGGGGTCCGGGCTTCCCGGAAAGAACAGTAGCGGTGGGCGGACTCGAACCGCCGACGCCGCGATTATGAGCCGCGTGCTCTGCCAACTGAGCTACACCGCCGGGAGAGCCCCCTTACGGAATCGAACCGTAGACCCCTTCCTTACCATGGAAGTGCTCTGCCGTCTGAGCTAAGGGGGCTGGGAATTTCCCTTCTGACCTGCTCTTTTGCTGATTCACTACTGTTTCGGCCCCTGGCACACCGCTTTTACAGTGCATAACTGGACAACTTCAGATAGGCTATGCCGCCCGGGAGGGGCAGCCTCCCGGGTGCTGCCAGACCTGCCTGGGGAGGTCCGATGGCCGATTCTAGCGTGGTGCGGGCGGCCGAGCTCCGCTGCGAGCTGTCCGACCTGGCCGACGAGTTCGCCACCAGCCTGCGGGCCACCAACCACTCCCCGGCCACGGTGGCCAAGTACGCCGAGTTCATCCGCCAGCTCATCACATTCCTCGACGGGCGGGGCATGCCGACGACGGCGACCGGGGTGCACCGGGAGCACGTCGAGGCCTACCTGGTCGAGGTGGGCGAGGAGCGGGCTTGGAAACCGTCCACCACCCGGACCGCGTTCGCCTCTCTGCAGCAGTTCTTCAAGTACCTGACCGAAGAGGGCGAGGTGGCGGAGAGCCCCCTGGCCCGGATGCGCCCGCCGAAGGTGGCCGAGGAGCCGGTGCCCGTCCTGGCCGACGAGGAGCTGGTGCGCCTCCTGCGGACCTGCGTCGGGAAGGGCTTCGAGGAGCGGCGCGACCAGGCGATCCTCCGCCTGTTCATCGACACCGGCATGCGGCTCTCCGAGCTGACCTTCATCACCCTCGAGGACATCGACCTCGACCAGGGCGTCGTCCACGTGCTGGGCAAGGGCGGCCGGCACCGGGCCTGCGTCTTCGGCGACAAGACCGCCCTGGCCCTGCGGCGCTACCTCCGGGAGCGCGACCGCCACCCCCGCCGGGCGGTCCCCCAGCTCTGGGTCGGGCCGAGGGGTCCGCTCACCCCCAACGGGGTCCGCCAGATGGTGCGGCGCCGGGCGGCGGAGGCGGGCCTCGGCAACGTCCACCCCCACCAGCTGCGCCACACCTTCGCCCACCGCTGGCTGGCCGACGGCGGCGAAGGGGAGGACCTCATGCGCCTGGCCGGCTGGCGCAGCCGGACCATGCTCTCGCGCTACGCCGCCAGCACGGCCGACGACCGGGCAAGAGCGGCCCACCGCAAGCGGGCCCTCGGCGACCGGCTGTAGGGCCGGTCCGGCCCCGGCCGCACCCCTTATATATGCGTGACGCCCCTGGCCTCCTCCGTGATATCAAATTGGCTTGTTGACATCACCACGCGGCGCACCCACAATGGAGCCCATGGCTGGTCCGACCTTCCCGCTCCGATTCCGAAACGAACAGATCCGAGCGCTCGTCCGCGAGGTCGCGCAGCGCGAAGGCATCAGCCAGAACGAGCTGCTCGAGCAGGCCGCGGAGCACGAGGTCATCGCCCGGGGTGCGCTGCTCGCCCATGACCTCGAGGCGTCCCTGGAGCGGCTCCGGTCGGCGACGGACACGGCCCGCGCCGACCTGGTCGAGCGCAGCATCGCCGAGTTCAGCCGCGGTGAGGCCAGAGCCGACCCCCTGCGGGCGCGCCGGCTGCCCCCACGGGAGGCGACGCGACCCGCGGACCACGGCCGCCTGGGCGCCGTGGCGGCGTTCCGCAGCGGCACCTGAGGGCCGGTGGCGGGCCCGGACTGGGCGGACGACCACCCGGCCGACGCGGCCCGGATCGGCGCCAACTGCGGGCTGCTGCTCACTGATCTCGCCGCCGCGGCCGCGCAGCGGGCGCTGCCCACCCTCGCCGATGCCTGCGAATGGCATCGCCGCATCTATGGCGGTTGTGCGGTGCCCGCCGCGGGCTACGTCGGCAACTTCCGCGGCGATCCCGCCCACCCCGAGCTCGCCGACTACGAGGTGGGCATCGGCGCCATGCTGCCCGACGGGCTCCCCGAGAAGGTGGGCGTCTGGGCGTCAGACGTCGCCGGGGCCCTGGCCGGTTTCATCGCCGGGCTCCACGCCGCCCTCGGCGTGCTCGACCCGGCCATCCCGGTCGGGAGCCGGCCGGCGACGGTCGACGAACTCCACGAGGTCGTCACCCTCACCGCCGAGGTCCACGGCGAATGGGTCCGGATCCACCCCTTCGCCAACGGCAACGGCCGCACCGCCCGGGTCTGGGCGGCGTTCCTCGCCCTGCGCTACGGCCTGCCGGTGTTCGTCACCCTGAAGCCCCGCCCGGGCGACATCGCCTACGCCCGAGCCGCCATGCGCTCCATGGGGCGCCCTCCCGGCTTCGACGGCGATCACGGCGAAGCCGTCGCGGTGTTCGCCCATCTGCTGACCCTCTCGCTCCTTCCCTAGAGACCACATGGCCGCCGGACCGGACCCGCTACCGGTCCAAGAGCGTCTACGGCGACGGCGAGGAGTGGATCGTGACTTGAAGAGGCGACGACGAGCCGCACTTCT
Source organism: Acidimicrobiia bacterium (assembly GCA_050741935.1). GTDB lineage: Bacteria > Actinomycetota > Acidimicrobiia > IMCC26256 > BP-133 > CAWBJP01. Next base: position 3,127 of record JBOGFE010000004.1, read on the forward strand.
TCGTGACCGGCCCGACGACCTCACTCTGAGGGTTCGACAGCCCCGCCGGAACGCTGCCGTCAGCCAGCTCGGCGGCGAGCGCGGGACGAGCGCAACGCCAGCCGGGTGAAGTAGGCCCGGCGGGCGGCGTCGGCGCGCCGGGCCCGCTCCTCGGGGCTGAGCACACCGTCGGGATCGACCTCCCGCTCGAAGCGCGCCGCGAACGCCTCCCTCGCCTTCTTGGTGGTCTCCTTCGGGATCGTGGGTGGCGTGGAGCTGGTAGGCGGCGAGCCGGGAACGGAGTACCCGCTGCTCGGGAGTCAGGCCCTTCGTCCGGCGGGTCCGGAGTCCGGGCTCTGAGGCCGCCGACGCGGGCAGGCACGACTCGGGCTCCGGAACCGGCGGCGGCGAGGTCGCGACTCGCTCGCGGGCCGGCAGGGTCGCCGGGGCGTCGGCGGGTTGAGTTCCGTCCTCCCAAGGGAGGGTCTGCTCCATGCCTGGTGTTGGTTTCCGTCCCCAGCGAGTCCCCATAGGTGATGCAGTATGCACGACAATGCGCTCCATGAAAAGCCAGTATCAGTCGGGCGATTGATCCAAATTGCGAACTCGTGGATACTCACTGATACTCAGCGGTACCGGGCGGTACGAGACGACACTGGACGACACGAAGATTTTTTTCGTCAGATCAGCGGCGGAGCTCGTCACCGACTTTCCGCTGCCGCTGGGGGCCTGGGCGTGAGCGACGCGCATCCCGCCGGAGCCAACACGGAACCCGTCTACCAGGAACATTGCCGCTTCTCGGTTCGACGGCACCACCTCGCGGAGCAATCGCGCCAAGCAGGACCTGCCTGAGTCCGAGCGTCGCGGGAACGACGGTGGCACCCGACCCCCACGCCGCGGACGGCCACGGACGCCAGCGCACCACACCAACCAACAGCAACCGCAAATGACCACCAATACCCACTATCAACCAACGTTCTCCTAACTACAACTTCTCATAAGACTCCCTTCTCATTGTTTCACCAATCCTGTATAACTCTGCCCATGCAACTTCAAGAGCGGGACACCTCTGCACCGGCGGTGCGGCAACGGGGGCGGCGACCCTGAACGGTCTCGTGCCCATGACGTTGGGGAGCTGGCGCTACTACGACCACGAGGTCGGGGTCGAGGACTACTTCTCCGAGCACGGGAACGAGCCGGGTGTCTGGGTCGGTTCGGGGTCGGCCGCCGTCGGGTTGTCGGGAGTGGTGAAGGAGGGCCAGCTGGCCCGTCTGTTCGACGAGGGCCGCCACCCGCTCTCCGGCGAGGCGCTGGGCCCCTACCGGCACGACTCGAAGCGGACCGTGGTGACGGGCTTCGCCTTGTCGTTCTCGCCGCCGAAGAGCGTCTCACTGGTCGGAGCGTTCGGCGGGGCTGGCGTGGCCGGGGAGGTCGGCGGCGCCCACGACGCGGCGGTGACGGCGGCGTTGGGGTTCTTGGAGGAGCACGCCGCGTTCTCCCGGACCGGGAGAGGCGGCGTGTTCCAGGTCGACACCGAGGGGTACCTGGCCGCGGCGTTCACCCATCGGACGTCCCGGGCGGGGGATCCGCAGCTCCACAGTCATGTCCTGGTCGCGAACAAGGTTCGTTGTGCTGACGGGAGGTGGCGTTCCCTGGATGGCCCGGAGGTGTTCGCATTCCAGAAGGCGGTGCGCATGCTCTACAACGCCACGCTGCGGGTCGAGCTCTCCGCCCGCCTCGGCGTGGAGTGGGAGCCGGTGGATCGCAATGGCCAGGCGGACATCCGTGGCGTGCCCCGGGGGCTGATCGAGCATTTCTCCAAGCGCCGCAAGGACGTCGAGATCCGGGGGTTACAGCGGATTGCCGCCGCGGAAGCCCGTTTGGGGCGGACGTTGACGGACGACGAGCGGGCCGAGCAGTACCAGTTCGCCACGTACGACACCCGCCCCCCGAAGAGCGGCCACGAGGACGAGGGGACCCTGAGCGGACGGTGGCGGACGGAGGCGACCGCCGCCGGCTGGGAGGCGGAACACTGGCTCCCGGGCACGTTGGGGCAGACGAGAGAACGTGAAGCGCTCCTCTCGGCCGAGGTCGCGGACCCGGCCGCGGTGGACGAACTTGTGGCCGAGTTGGCCGAGGCCCGCTCAACCTGGGGTCGGGCCGAGCTGGCCAAGGCGGTGGCTCGACGCCTCCCGCCCGATCTCGCCGGCGAGGCCGAGACCGGCCGGCGCTGGATCGAGGCGACCTCAGCGGCGGTGCTCGCCCATCCCGAGGTGGTCACCCTGGCCGCCCCACTGTCCGTGGAGGTGCCCGATGGTCTGCGCCGCCGGGACGGGCTGCCCCCCCCCACGACCGGCACGGCGCGTCCCGGCAGAGCACCCGGGACACGCTGCGCCGGGAAGGCGAGGTACTCGACGCCGTGGGCCGGGGCCGGGACGCCGGGGTGGCGGTGGCCACCCGGGCCCGGGTGGAGCGGGCCATCATCGACCATGGCCTGGGTCACGACCAGACCCTGGCGCTGCGCAAGGTGTGCCTGGGCGGGGAGGCGGTGGTCTGTGTAGTCGGCCCGGCCGGGGCGGGCAAGACGCGCCTCATGCGGGCCGCCGGTGATGCCTGGGCGAGTTCAGGACTGCCGGTGCGGGGCCTGGCCGTCTCCGCCGTCGCCGCCGGGGTGCTCGCCGAAGAGTCAGGGCTTCCCTCCGAAACTCTGGCCAAGTTCCTCTACGAGCAGGACCGCCCCGTGGTGCACCCCGCCTTCCGCTTGGCGCCCAACGAGGTCGTCGTGCTCGACGAGAGCGCGATGGTCTCGACCAAGGACCTGGCCCGCCTCGTCCGAACAGCGCAGCAGGCCGGAGGGAAGCTCGTGCTGCTCGGCGACCATCGACAGTTGGGTGCGGTCGACGCGGGCGGTCTCTTCCGCCTCCTGGTAGCGGACAGCCGCGCCGCGGAGCTTTCAGAGGTGCGCCGCTTCTCCGATCCCTGGGAAGCGCAGGCCAGCCTGCGCCTACGAGCCCGCGACGCCTCGGTCCTTGTCGAGTACGACGCCCCGGGGCCGCATCGCCGGCGGCGACCGAGACGAGATGGTCGAGGAGGCCTTCTCCACCTGGCTCGCTGCCCGCCAGGCTGGCGACTCGATCGTCGTCGTGGCCCCCGACCACGCGATGGTCGACGCCCTGGCCCTGCGCGCCCGGGCGGTGAGGGTCGACGCCGGCGAAGTCGAACCAGGCGGGCTCGTGGCCGGCACCCAGGTCGTCGGCCGAGGCGACGAGATCGTCAGCACGCAGAACGATCGGCGCCTGATCACCACGGCCGGTGTCTGGGTCCGCAACGGCGACCGCTGGCGGGTCGATGTCCGCCACCCCGACGGCTCACTGGTCGTCTCCCATCTCGGGAACCGGGGGCAGGTCGTCCTCCCCTCGCCCTATGTCGCCGACCACGTCGCCCTGGCCTACGCCGTGACCGTCCACAAGGCCGAAGGCGTCACCGTCGACCGGGCCGTGCTCCTCGCCGACTCGGCGACCATGGCGGAGCACCTCTACGTGGGCATGACCCGCGGCCGCCACGAGAACCGCGCCTGCGTGGTCACCGAGGCGGCCGGCACCGGCCATGGCCAACGTCCACCGCCCGGGCCCGTTGACGTCCTCACGGACGTCCTGCGCCGCTCCTCGGCCGAGGTCTCCGCCACTGAGGCCCTCCGCACCGAACTCGACCGCAGCGACGAGCCGGCCATGCTGCGGCGCCTCCTGGAACAGGCCCGGGCCCACATCGACGCCGGCGCCGGTCCCGATCGGCGCCCGGAGCTCCGCCGCCTGCAGCGGCTCCGCTCCGACCTCCCGATCCTGCGCAACATGGTGGCCGCCAATGAGCGGGATGTCGCCCGGGTCGACCAGACGATCGCCCGCACCCGACAGAGCCTCGCCGATGCCCAGGCCCGCCTCTACGAACTCACCCGACCTCGCCGGTTCCGCCGGCCCGACCAGCACGCCATCGACGAGACCAGCCACCGCATCCACGCTCAGCAGCGGTACCTGGGACGCCTCGAGGACGAACGAGGCCGCTTGGCCGGCCAGCTCGACCGGAGCCGCCGGCGCCTCGCCGACGCGGAGCGGGCCGTCGCCCGCATCCCCGAGGTCGAAGCCGACATCACCCGCCGCGGCGACTGGCTCCTCAGCCATCCCGCCGAACTCGCCTGGGAGTCCGACCTCGCCAGCCGCCTCGCCGGGCCCACCAACGAACCCGAAGCGACGCTGCCCGGACGGGATCCCGCCGAGCCCGACCACGACCTCGAGGCGATCCTCCGGTCCATCGACCTGAGGACCATCGACCTCTCAGCTCACCGGCCTCGAACCGGCTTCGAACGCCACACCAGCAAGGCCCTCGGCCTCTCCCGCAGGGACGTCGCCGACATCGCCCTTCCGCCCCTCCCCGGCCACGGCCTCGACGCCGGCCCCGACCTCGGCCTCTGAGCGCCCCAAATGCAGACTCGTTTTCCGGGTACGGCGGGCCGAGGCTGGTTACAACTTTCTCTACTGTCAATGAAGTGGCACGGCCTTACCGGCCCATCGGATTCAAAGAGTCCGCAGGGTTTGAGCACTCCTGGGCGCGACCGGTGCGAATATGCCGATCGGCAGATGTAATGCGCCGGCGGCTCAGGGAGGCTTCGCACCATGGGTGAAAACGAGCATGCTGCCGCGGTGAGTGAACTCTCGGACTACCGGCTGAAGACGCGCGCCGAGGTACTTTCTGCACCACCCGAAGGCAGCGGGGTGCTCGGCCCGAGTCTCCTAACCGGGACGGTGACCTTCTTACTCACCGACATCGAAGGCTCCACGCGCGCCTGGGAGGCGCAGGGGCCGCGGATGGCCGAGGCCGTCGCCCGTCACTACGAGATCCTCGACGTCGCCGTCGCCGGTCACGGCGGCGTCCGTCCGATCGAGCAGGGTGAGGGGGACAGCCTCGTGGCCACCTTCGCCCGGGCGTCCGACGCCATCGCCGCCGCCCTGGAGGCGCAGCAGGCCCTCACCGAGGAGGATTGGCCCGAAGGTGCCGAGATCGCGATCCGCATGGCCCTCCACACGGGCGAGGCCCAGCTTCGGGACGACCGTTTCTACGTCGGCCCGGGCATCATCCGTTGCGCCCGGCTGCGGGCCTTGGCCCACGGAGGGCAGGTGCTCATCTCCAGCACGACGGCCGACCTGCTGGCCGACGGCCTTCCCGAGGGGGGATCACTGCTTCCCCTCGGCGTCCACCGCCTGCGCGATCTGCGCCAGCCGGAGCGGGTCTTCCAGCTGTCGCACCCGTCGCTCCCCAGGGGGTTTCCGCCCTTGCGATCCCTGGATGCGCTGCCCAACAACCTGCCCGTGCAGCTGACGAGCTTCATCGGCGGGGAAGCGGAACTGGCCGAGCTGGGAGCTCTGGTGAGCGAGCACCGCCTCGTCACGCTGGTGGGGGCGGGAGGGTGCGGCAAGACACGCCTGGCCGCCCAGGTGGCCGCCGAGATCGCCGACGCCTTTCCCGACGGCGTGTGGTGGGCCGAGCTCGCCCCGTTAACGGACCCCGACCGATTGCCCTGGGCGGTCATGGCCAGCCTGGGCCTCGGCGACGATCGCGGTCTTGAGCCCGTCGAGCGCATGACCAGTTACTTGGGCGAGCGGCGCGTTCTGATGGTGCTCGACAATTGCGAACACGTGCTTGCGACGGCCGCCCGGGTGGTGGACGGGTTGCTCCGGAGCTGCCCCAATGTCACCGCCGTGACCACCAGCCGGGAGCCACTGGGCGTCCCCGGCGAAGTCGCCTGGCGGGTGCCTCCGATGTCGTTGCTTGGGGATGGGACCGAGGCGTCCCCGGACGCCGCGCTCGCCGCCGACGGCGTGCGGCTGTTCGTGGAGCGGGCGGTCGACGTCCGGCCCACATTCCGCCTCGACGCCGGCAACGCGCCGACGGTAGCGGCCATCTGCACCCGTCTCGACGGTCTTCCCCTGGCAATCGAGCTGGCCGCCGCCCGGGTGCGGTCGCTCACGCCGGAACGGATCCTCGCCGGGCTCGACGACCGCTTCCGTCTCCTCACCGGCGGCGCCCGCACGGCGATGGCCCGCCAGCAGACGCTGTTGGCGTCGGTGGAATGGAGCCACCACCTCCTCAGCGAACGGGAACGGACCCTCTTCCGGCGACTGGCCGCCTACTCGGGCGGGTTCACCCTGGACGCCGCCGAAGCGGTTAGCGCCGGCGACCCGCTCGAGAGCTGGGAGATCCTCGGGTTGCTGTCCGACCTCGTCGACAAGTCCCTCGTCTCCTTCGACGGCGAGCGGTACCGGCTGCTCCAGACCATCCACGACTTCGCCAACGCCGCGCTGCTCGCCTCGGGCGAGGCCGACGCCGTCCGAGCCGGCCACGCCGCCTGGTTCCTGGGAGCGGCAGAAGCCGCTTCGAATCAGCTGGAGCGGGAGGTGCGCTCCGAGCTCATCGCTGCTCTCGAAGCCGACCACGACAACCTGCGCGCCGCCCTGGAATGGTCAGTGGTCGAGGAGGACGACGACCTCGCCTTGCGACTCGTGGTCGCTCTGGGCTTCTTCTGGCTCGTCCACGGGCACTTCTCCGAGGGCTTGTCGTGGCACCGCCGAGTCCTGGCCCGGACCTCGCGGGATGCGTCATCCCTGCGATGCAAGGCGGTCTGGGGCCTGGGCCACCTCAGCCTGACCTGCGTGGAGCTGAGTCAAGGGCTCGGCTTTGCCGAGCTCGGGGAGGCACTGGCGCTGGCTCGTGAACTCGGCGACCCCGCACTTCTGGCCCGACCTCTGGCCGACCAGGGAGTGTTCCAGGTCTACCTCGCGCCCGACGCCGCCGCCGCCACCCTGGAGGAGGCGATCGCCACCGCCCGCCAGGCCGGTGACGAATGGGCGGTCTCCCTGGTGCTGTGGTGGCAGGCCTTCTACTGGGTCCTCGTCCGTAACCGGTTCGACTTGGCCGATCCGATCCTCAGGGACCTCGACGGCATCGGAAGGCGGGCGGGCAATCCCAATTGCATGCACTGGAACGACATCATCATCGGCATGGCCGCTTGGCATCAGGGACGGCTCGCCGACGCCCGGTCAGCGATGGAGCGCGCCCGGGCCGGAGCCGAGGAATGCGCCGATCCCCTGCTCGAAATGCACGCAGTGGAATGGCAGACAGGAGTCCGGATCGCTCAGGGCGACTATGACGGCGCGAATGCCCTGGCGCTCCAGACTGCCGTCCGTCTGAGTCGCTCGCTCGACGGCTGCCGGCAAGGCTTCATCGAGTTCGGCCTGGCCGAGGTCGCCCTCGCCCGCGGTGAGCTGGCGGAGGCCGCTCACCAGGCGGAGCGGACCGCCCCGCTCATCCGGGAGATCGCCCTTCCGTTCAAGGTCGAGAAGCTCGAGGCGCTGTGCGGACGCGTGGCCCTCGCCCGGGGAGACCTGTCCGCGGCCCGTGCCGCCTTCGAAGCCGCCTCGGACCTCGCCAGCCAGGCCGGGATCCCATGGATGTTGGTGGACGCGGACCACTGCCGCGGTCTCCTCGCCCGGGCCGAAGGGGACTTCGGGGCCGCCGAGGACCGGCACCACCAGGCGCTTGCTCTGGAGGTCGAGTACGGATTCGGGGGCGTAGCCGCCGAGACCCTCGAGGCCCTGGCGTCCTTGGCCGCGGCCGGCGAGAGCCACGCCGAGGCGGCCCGGCTCTTCGGGGCCGCCGGAGCACTGCGGGAGGAGACGGGCCAGACCCGCTGGCCCCTGGATCGGCCCGCCTACGACGCAGACGTGGCCGCGTTGCGGGTCCGCCTCGGTGACGAGGAGCTGCAGGAGGCCTGGACAGAGGGCGCCGCTCTCTCGCTCGACGAGGCGGCGGGGTATGCGTCCCGAGCACGAGGCGAACGCAAACGGCCGTCGAAGGGCTGGAACGCCCTCACCCCGACCGAACTCGAAGTCGTCGCCTTGACGGCGCAGGGCCTCACGAACGCCGAGATCGGGCGGCGGCTCTTCATCTCCGCGGGCACGGCAAAGGTCCATCTGTCCCACATCTACGCCAAACTTGGTGTCGCCAATCGGGCTGAGCTGGCCGCCCAGGCGACTGCACGCGGGATCGGCCCTCGGTGTCGATAGTCCCTGCTTGCCCGCGCGTCGCCCGAAGCTTTGGCCGGCGGTGGGACTCCGAATATCCCGATCAGCAGATGTTGTACCTGGCCAGCTCGCCGATGCTTGGGTGTGTCCCATCACACCACGAGAGAGGGCCAGAACCGGCCTAGGAGGCCAAGATGGAAACATCTGAATGCAGCACACTGGAGAGTGTCGAGAGCGAGTTGAGCGGCCTCAGGGCCGAGCTGAAGAAGCTGGAGGACCGGGCCGGCGGCGACCCCTTGGCCCCGCCCTACCGCGTTCGCCACGCCCGAATCCTCAAGTCCATCGAGCGACGCACCAAGCGCCTCAACGAGGTGAAGGCTGCCGCAGGCTTGTGTTGATGGGCGGCGAGGTGGAAGCCGCCAGGGACTCTTGTCGGGCATCTTCCGGGTGATCAGGCTGATCGAGGGCGACTGTGGGGGTTCGCCCTGACGGGCACCTGGCACTAGGACATCCCCCGATTGGGCCATCCCCCTGGCTTTGCACTGCGCTACAGGCAAGTACGTGACCTCGCCCATGGAACCGCCTTACAACCCGCCCGCACACTGGGCCCGCTTCGAAAAAACCCATTGATGAAAGGATGGAACTATGTCGGAGATGGGGAAAAGCCATATCGTGATCATGTGGACAGTCGGCCCGGACGACGTCGCAGAGGGTGATCGCCTCTTCGACGTTCACGCCAAG
>JBOGFE010000005.1:0-5510 GCA_050741935.1 Acidimicrobiia bacterium
TCACCTCTTCGTGCAGGTCCTGGAGGGCGTCGATGACCGTCTGGGAGATGAGGTCGGGCCGGGTGGAGAGGACCTGGCCGACCTTGATGTAGAGGGGCCCGAGCCGTTCGAGGCTCTGGCGGAGGACCATGGCGCGCTCGCGTTCGAACACCTCGGGGTCGGCCGACCCGTTGCGGCCCTTGCGCCACCGCAGGCGCGCCTCGCTGGCCAGCATCTCGGACAGCACCCCAGCCACTTCGATGACCCGCTGGCGCTTGTTCACCACAAAACACACTAGACGGGATATCTCATCTCGTCTAGATTGGCGGGGATGGCGCGACGGCACCGGGTGGCCGAGGTGGCCGGCGTGCTGGGGCACCTGCTGGCCGGCGAAGCCGGCCTCCGGTTGGCCTCCGCCCGCAAGGATCAGCCGGACCCGTGGGCGGCCGAGCGGGCCCGGGCCGTGGCCATCAAGGAAGCCCTCGAGGGACTGGGGCCGCTCTACATCAAGGTCGGCCAGATCCTCTCCACCCGGCCCGACCTGGTCTCCCAAACCGTCATCGACGAGCTGGCCGCGTTCCACGAGCACGTCCTCGTCCGTCCCTTCTCCGAGTTCGAGCCGGTGCTCGAGGCCGGCCTGGGCCGTCACTGGCGCAGCCGGTTCACCCACGTCGACACGGAGGAGCCGCTGGGGGCCGGCTCCATCGCCCAGGTCTACCGGGCCGTCCAGCGGGGCGGGCGGGAGGTGGTGATCAAGGTCCAGCGTCCGGGCGTGGCAGCCGAAGTGGCGCTGGACATGGACATCCTGGCCCGGGCCGTGCGGACGGTGGCCCGGGCCGCCCCGGGCCTGGCCGAGCTCTTCCAGCCCGAGGCCATGCTCGAAACCGTCTTCTCGGTGATGCGGCCCGAGATCGACTTCACCGTCGAGGCCGACAACATCGACGACCTGCGGGAGATCCTCGACGGCTACAACCACATCGGCGTCCCCGAGGTGGTCAAGGCCACCAAGGAAGTGCTGGTGATGACGATGGCGCCGGGCACCTCCATCCTCGAGGCCGACCTGTCCGCCTTCGGCCGGGACCAGCGCCGGGACATGGCCCGAGACCTCGTGGCCATGATCTACAAGGGGCTCATGGTCGACGGCGTCTTCCACGCCGACCCCCATCCGGGCAACATCTTCGTCGCCCCCGGCCACCCCGCCACCCTCATCGACTTCGGGATGGTGGGCCGCATCGACAACAAGATGAGCGTGGGTTTCACCCGCTTCATGATGGCCATGGGCGCCAACGACGGGGAGGCGGCAGGCCGGGCCGCGCTCGAGCTGTCGACCCCCACGGCCCGGGCGGACATTCCCGGGTTCCTCTCCGACATGCAGCGGTGGGTCCCCACCGTCGTCGGGTCGTCGCTGGGCGAGCTCAACTTCGGGCGGACCTTCAACGAGTTCCTGCTCCTGCTGACCCGCCGGGGGATCGCCGTGAACCCCTCGGTGGCCATCATCGGCAAGGTCCTCTCCAACCTGGACGGCTCCGTGCGCATGATCGCCTCCGAGGTCAAGCCCATGGAGGTCTTCCGGGGCGTGCTGGGCGACATCGTCCGGGACCAGCTGGAGAATTCGTCGTCGCAGGCGCAGGGTTTGCGTATCGCCAACGAGGGCTTCTCCGGCTCCCGGGCCCTGCCCGAGCAGGTGCGGGTCCTGAACCACATGGTGACCAACGGCCAGTTCGTCCTCCACGTGCACCCCGACCAACAGGACCTGAGCGCCGCCCGGGCCGACGCCCGGGCCCGGGCCCTGCGCCGCACCCTGGTCGCCTGCGGGGCGCTGGTGTGGCTCGATCGCCGGGCCACCCGCCCGTCGGTGGCCCCTTTCACTTGACAGTCAGAAGTGCTCAAAATATGTTGAGATACTGGTCATCTCAGAGTGTCGGTAACGCGGCCCGGTGGCGGGCGGCGGGGAGGGGGAGAGATGTCGGAGCGCAGGTCGAGAAGTCGGAGTGACCGCCGGTACCGGAGTGACGACCGCCGGGACCGCCGGAGCCGGAGGGGACGTCGGGGCCGGCGCACCGGTCTGCTGGACTTCTGGCAGAACATGCTCGACGACACCATGGACTTCCTCGACGACTCGATCGACCGCGTCCGCGACGACGACTGGGACGACGTCGAGGACGACGTCGACGAGCTCCGGGAGGCCGTGGCCGCGCTGAGCGGCAAGCTCGACCGGCTCCTGGCCCAGAGCGGCGTCGCCGACATCCGCGACAAGGCGGAGACTTCCTCCAAGTCGCACGCCCGGACCTGAGCCCGGCCTGAGTCAGCGAGGTCGCCGGGGCGGCGCCATGGCGCGCAGCCAGGCGTCGGTGAACTCGCGCACGACCTCGTCCACGGAGACGTCCAGGCCCATTTCCTCGGCCAGGGGCCGGCTCACCATGTGCAGCATGATCGGGGCGACGAAGCACTGCATGGCGAGCATGGGATGCATCGGGCGCAGGCGGCCGGCGTCCATCTGGCTCTGCAGGTACCGGGTCACGGCCAGCGTGGTCTGGAGCACCTCCGCCATGACCTCCTCGCTCCCGTCCTCCCGGCCGGTCACCTCGAAGAGGGCGCTGCGCAGCACGCCGATGCGGACCTGCCCGGACCGGGCCAGGCTGGCGGCCAGGGCGGGCATCACCTCGGCCGGAGGACGCTCGCCCCTGGTCTCGAGCAACTCCAGGGCCTCGTCCACGGGCAGGTAGGTCCGCACGATCTCCCGGAACAGCGCCGCCTTGCCCGGGAACAGCCGGTAGGCGGTGGCCCGGGAGGCGCCGGACCGGGCGGCGACCTCGTCGAGGGACAGTCCGCTCAGCCCCCGCTCGGCCAGCAGCTCGGCGCCGGCCATGAGGATCCGGTCCTGCCACGACGGCGGGTGCTCCATCCCCAGCGCCTCCAGGATGGCGCCCCGGCTGCCGAACAGCTCGTAGAGGGCGGCCCGGGAAACCCCCGCCGTCGTGGCGATCTCGTCCATCGACGGGGTGTTGCCATCCTCGAAGGCGGGAGCGGCCCGGGTCAGGACGCTCTCCCTCGAGATCCGCTTCGGCGGGGCCATCGATTCAGCCTAAGCCAACGGTCACCATCGGCTCATCGTCGGGTTCGGCGGCGGAACAGAATCGGGCATTCGTCAATTTCAGCTTGACGGTCGTGGAGCGTCAACCCATACTTGACGACATGACCGACCTTCCCGACCTCGACCGCCTCATCGCTGCCGTCACGGCCGAAGCGGTGACCGACCAACCCCTCGACCGCCTGGCCGCCGCCGCCCGGGCCCGGGACGAGCTCGACGACCTGACCGAGGCGCTCCTCGACCACTTCGTGGAGGCGGCCCGGGAGGCCGGCTGCTCCTGGAGCCAGATCGGGGCCACCATCGGCGTCTCCAAGCAGGCGGCCCAGCAACGCCACACGACCACGGAGTCGGTGGCCCGGCGCCTCTTGAGCCGCATGCCCAAGGAGCGCCGCTCGGGCCGCCGCCCGGGGCTGTTCCGTCGCTTCACCCCCCGGGCCCGGGCCGGTGTCGTCGCCGCCCAGGACGCCGCCCGCCATCTGGGGCACAACTACATCGGCACCGAGCACGTGCTGCTCGGCATCTTCGACCAACCCGACAGCGTCGCCGCCAAGGCCCTGGGGCAGATGGGCGTCACCGGCGAATCCGTCCAGGCCGGGATCATCGAGATCGTCGGCCGGGGCAACGAGACCGTGGCCGGCCACATTCCCTTCACGCCCCGGGCCAAGAAGGTCCTCGAGCTGTCGCTGCGCGAGGCGCTCGCCCTGGGCCACAACTACATCGGCACCGAGCACATCCTCCTGGGGCTGGCCCGGGAGGAGAAGGGCGTGGCCGCCAGGATCCTGGCCGGGAAGGGCGTCGACTACGACCGGGCCCGCGAGGTGCTGCTGGGCATCCTCGGTGTTGATTCCTGACGGGTCCCGGCGCTTCTCGCCGGGACCCGTCGCCATCTACCGTGGTCCGACCCGGGCGACTGCGGACAGGGAGGTGACCAGGGTGGCCGACGAGGCGGAACTGGCGGAGGCGTGCGCCGTGCTCGAAGACGTCATGGGAGAAGTGGGCGAACGACCATGCCCGCCCGGTGCGCTGCGCACGGCGTGCGCCACCGCCCGGGCCGCCATCGCCGGCGCTGAGCCGCCCTTCGACACCATGGCCGTCGCCGCCGGCCTCGAACCCGAGGAGCTGCCCGACGACGACGTCGAGCTGTGGCTGGCGCTGGCGGCGGGGGTGGTGGGCGACGCCGCGGGCCCGACGGCCGAGCTCGGCCTGCTGGAGTGGCTGTCGGCCGTGGCCGCCCTCACCCTGTGGGGGCCGGGCACCCAGGCCGACCCGCCGGCGCTGGCCCTGTGCGTGTCGGAAGCGGCCGAGGGCGAGGCCGACGCCCTCATCCTGGAGACGGCCTTCGTGCCGGTGGTGCAGCGGTGGCGGGCGTTGGGGGCCCTCGAGGTCACCGAACGTCTGACGCCGCTGGGGTGGTGGGGTCTCCCCGAAGCCCAGCGCCGGGCCTGGGGAGGCAAACCCCGGACCTGATCGGAACTGGCCGGATCAGAACTGGATTGCGGACAGCTCGGGAACCCACTCCCGACAGGCGTCGACCGCGGCCCGCCAGCGGTCCCGGGTGGCAGCGCGCGCCGACTCGGGGCCGGAGGGTTCCACCACCACCCGGGGTTGGAGCAGGGAGGCGCACGCCGCCTCGTCGGACCACACGCCGGTGGCCATGCCGGCCAGGAAGGCGGCGCCCAGCGTGGTCGCCTCGGTGATGGCCGACGCCTCGACGGGCCGGCCGGTGGCGTCGGCCAAGGCCTGGAGCACCACCCCGTTGGCGGACATGCCGCCGTCGACCCGGAGGCGCTCGACGGCCAGGCCGGTGTCGGCCTCGGCCGCCTCCAGCAGATCGGCGCTGCGCTGGGCCACGCCCTCGAGCACGGCCCGGGTGATCTCGGCCCGGCCCGTGCCCAGTGTGAGGCCGAAGAACCCGCCCCGGGCGCCGTAGTCCCAGTCGGGGGTGCCCAGCCCGAGGAAGGCGGGCACGAACACGACCCCGCCGCTGTCGGGCACGGAGGCGGCCAGGGCCTCGGTGCCGGCGGAGGTGGCCACGATCCCGAGTCCGTCGCGCAGCCATTCCACCGCCGTGCCGGCGGTGATGGCGATGGCCTCCGAGCCCCAGGTTGTGATCCCCTCCCGGCGCCAGGCGGCGATGGGGATGGTCCCCGCCGGCCCCCGCCCCGCCCAGCGGGGCCCCTCGGCGCCGGTGCAGACGTCGAGCATCCCACCCGTCCCCAGGGTCAGTTTGGCCTCGCCGGGGCGGACGCAGCCCTGGCCGAGCAGCGACGCCTGCTGGTCGCCGGCCAACCCGGCGATGGGTGGCGCCCCCGCCAACGCCGACGCCGCACCCACCACTCCCGACGAGTCGACCAACGACGGCAGCACCGACGGTGGGATCCGCAGCGCCTCCAGCACCTCGAGGTTCCAGCCCGACGCGTCGAGGTGCAGCATCCCGCTG
>JBOGFE010000006.1:0-3637 GCA_050741935.1 Acidimicrobiia bacterium
ACATCATCTCCCCGGTGTTGATGCCCACCCGCACGGCCAGGCCGGCGAAGTCCTCCCGGTGCTCCTCGGCCAGGCGCTGGATCTCCAGCCCGGCCCGCACCGCCCGCTCGGCGTCGTCCTCATGGGCGACGGGGGCGCCCGAAGAGGGCCATGAGCTCGTCGCCCACCACGCGGGTGACCGAGGCGCCGAACCGCTCCACGGCGTCGCCCATGCGCCGCATGCAGCGGTCGACCATGACCTGGACGTCCTCGGGGTCAGTGCGCTCCGAGTAGTTGGTGAACCCCGACAGGTCGGCGAAGAGCACGGTGGCGAGCTTCCGCTCCTCGGTCAGGGGCGGGGGGGCGGCCGCCGGCGCCTGGTCGAGGTTCGTGCCGCAGGCCCCACAGAACCGGAACCCGACGGGGTTCGGTTCCCGGCAGGCGGGACAGACGCGGGCCATGGCCTGCCCACAGTTGCCACAGAACCGCTGGGTGGCCAGGTTCTCCTGTCCGCAGTGGGCGCAGGCGACGGTGTCGGCCACGCTGGCGCTCCCTCCCCCGGAAGCGAACACTACCGGGTCACACCCCTCCGTTCTGTCGGCAGCGGCGCGGACTAATCGTCGTCGTCGTCGTGCTTGCGGCCCTTGCCCTTGCCCCCGCTTTCGTCGTCGCCGGCTGGGGGCGGGGTGGTGGTGGCCGTCGTCGTGGTGGTCGGCTCCGGGAGGAGAGCGAGGCGAGCCTCGACGGTGTCGACGGCGTCGAGCACCCGGGAGGCTTCGTCCTCGTCGAGCACGCCGCTGGCCCGCAACTCGCTCAGCTGGGCCCGGAGCTGGGCGACGCCGGCCTCGGCGCCGACCCGGTCGCCGGCGGTGGCCGCGGCCCGCACGGCCTCGACCTGGGGGGTGAGGGCGCTGCGGGCCTGGTCGGGGAGCCGGCCGTCGGGGTCGCCGCAGCCGAAGAAGAAGAACATGAAGGTCAGGAAGGCGACCAGGCTGGGTCGGTAGAAGTGGATCAGGTCGGCCACGGTGTTCACCGGACGGCCTCCTCGAGGTCGGAGAGGGCGTCGTCCAACGGCGCGGGAACGCTCCCGGCCGGGGGGGAAGCGGAAGCCCCGCCGCCTTCTTCGAGCCCCGAGACGAACCAGGCGGCGATGAAGCTGAGACAGGCGGCGATGGCGACGACCGCTCGGCGCCGGGTCCACCGCGGCGCCGGCGCCGGGATCGGGGCCGGACCCGGAGGCAGGGGGCGGGGATCATGGTCCAGCACCCGGGTCTCCGGGCCCGCGGAGATGGTGGGGGCGGAGTCGGAGCGGCCGTGCCCGCCGGCGCCGGTCAGGGCGGCGGCCATCTCGGCGGCGGTGACGAAGCGGTCCTCGGGGCGGAGGGCCATGGCCCGCTCGATGACCGCCACCAGCCCGGGGTCGAGATCCGGACGCCGGTTGCCCAGCGGCTCGTGCTCACCGTGGTGGACGGCCCAGCACAGGCTCATCGGGGTGTCCCCGGCGAAGGGCTTCGATCCCGACAGGGCCTCGTAGAGGATGACCCCGACCGAGTAGAGGTCGCTCGGCACGCCGGCGGGCGCCCCGCCGATCCGCTCGGGCGCCATGTAGGCGACGGTTCCGACCAGCTGGCCGTCGCCGGTCACGTCGAGCTCGGAGGAGGCACCACCATCCGGGTTGTGCAGCGCCTTGGCGATCCCGAAGTCGGCCACCTTGACCGCCCCGTCGGCGGCCAGCAGGACGTTGGCCGGCTTCACGTCGCGGTGGATGAGGCCGGCGGCGTGGGCGGCGCCCAGGGCGGCCAGGATCCCGTCGCCCACCTGGCGGGCGCGGGCGGGATCCAGTGGCCCGGCGGTCATCTCCCGCTCCAGCCCGGCGCCGGGCAGTCGCTCCATGACGATGTAGGGGACCCCGTCCTCCTCGCCGACGTCGTGGACGGCGACGACGTGAGGGTGGGTGAGCCGGGCCGCCGCCCGGGCCTCGGCCTCGAAGCGCCGGCGTACCTCGGGCCGGCCGGCCAGACCGGCGCGCAGGGTCTTGATGGCGACCGGGCGGCGCAGCCGGAGGTCGCGGGCCGCCCGAACCTCGCCCATCCCGCCCTGGCCCAGCACCTCGGCCAGCTCGTAGCGGCCGGCCAGCAGCTCCTGATCTCGAACTCCGCTCACGGGCGGTGTATGCCCCGCCGGGCCTCGGTTCTCACCCCCTCAGGAGGCGGACGGCCGAATTGTCCCTTTCGTCCCGGCGCCGCCCTCAGGATCCGAAGAGGTGATCCCCCATGCGGGCGAGGCCGGCAAGGTCGGCGACGTCGCCGTCGAAGTAGGGGACGGACAGGACGAGGTCGGGGGTGGCGGCCAGCTCGGCCCGGAGCTCCGCCTCCCGCTTCGCCACCACCGAGAAGTTGAGGAATGACTCGCCCACGGTGTTGAGCACCCGGCCGAGGGTGGGGCGGTCGAGGTCCTCGACCGCCCCCGCTGCCCCTTCGGGGTCGGCGCAGAGGGTTCGGGCGGTGGCCTCACCGCCGGCATCCAGGTAGTAGCCGGGCAGGGTCTTGTTGAGAACGAGGGCGCCCAGGTGGAGGTGCCGCTCGGCCAGGGCGGACACGAAGTACTCGGCCTCCCGGACCGGCGCCGGCTCGAGGGTGGAGACGACGACGAAGGTCGTGCGCCGGTCCCGGAGCAGGCGCTCCACGGCCCGGGCCCGCTCCACGAAGCCGTCGTACATGGACTGGAAGTTGAGGAAGAACTCGGCGATGTCCTCCAGGAACTGGCTGCCCAGGATGCGGTCGGCCACCTGGTAGAAGGGCCGGGAGGCGAGGTTCACCATGCGGGCCCCCCGCCGTCCCCCCAGCCGGTAGGGCATGGTCAGCCACTTCAGCAGTCGGCTGCCGAAGAACTCGGCCATGCGCCTCGGGGCCTCGATGAAGTCGATGGCGTTGCGGGAGGGGGGAGTGTCCACCACGATCAGGTCGTAGACGCCGCTGCGGTGGATCTCGTGCAGCCGCTCCATGGCGATGTAGTCGTGGCTCTGGACGAACCGGGCCGTGATGTTGTCGTAGAGGCGGTTCTCGAGGATGCGGTAGGCCGTCTCCTCGTCGGGGGCGTGGCGCAGCACCAGGTCGTCCCACGACTGCTTGGTGTCGAGCATCGCCGCCCACAGGCTTCCTCGCATCGGGAGGCCGGCCGCCACCAGCCGATCGGCGGGGACCTCCCGCTCCCGGTTGCCGAGGCCCGTCACTCCCAGGGCGTCGGCCAGTCGCCGCGCCGGATCGACGGTGACGACCAGCACCTTCCCTCCCAAACGGGCCGCCGCCCCGGCCGCGGCGGCAGCGGCCACCGACGTCTTGCCCACCCCGCCCGGACCGCAGAAGATGACGATCTCCTTGGCCGCCAGCAGACGATCCAAGCCGGTCGGACTCACCCCAGCTCCTCGCCCAGGGCGTCGGCCATCATGCGGGTGACCCGCATGCCGCCGGCCCGCACGAACATCTCCGGCAGGTAGACGAGGGGCAGGTCCACCGTCTCCCGCAGGTGGGCCAGGTGGGCGGCCCGGGTCCGGCGGAGGCGCACCGCCAGCTCGGCGCCCTCCAGGACATCCTCCACGCCGGTGCCGGCTCCCCGGGCCAGGACGCCGGTGCGCTCCGGTTCCCGCAGCGCCTCGAAC
>JBOGFE010000007.1:0-8103 GCA_050741935.1 Acidimicrobiia bacterium
CCCTTGGACGGCGAGCGCCGCTTGATCTCGGCGATCACCGCCAGCCGGCCGTCGGGGCGCCGCAACGCACCGCTGAAGTCCCGCGGCGGCGGCGCGGCCCTGGCCTCGGCCTCCAGGCTGGAGGCGCGCGGGCGCAGGCGGGCGATCTCGTCCCGCTTGGAGCCCAGGATCTCCTCGAGCACCGACATTGCGACGTGGAGTGTAGGTCGACCGCCTGGCTTCGCCCCCGCCGTACAACGGGCGACGGCACATATCGGATCAGGAGGAGCGGTTCCTCCGTGACCGGGCCCAAAACCCGTTGCGGGGCAGCGGGTGGCTATGGGACCGTGGGCGGGTGGCCAGATTGCTGGGGTTCGGTTTCGTCCCCCTCGTCCTCCTCGCCCTGTGGGCCTACTGCGTCTTCGACGTCATCGCCTCCGACGCGACCCTGATCCGCAACCTGCCCAAGGGGATGTGGCTCGTCATCGTCATCTTCCTGCCCGACCTCGGCTCGCTCGCCTGGCTGGCGCTCGGCCGTCCGCTCAACGCCGGGTGGCGCCCGGGCGACACCAGCCGCCGGGCCCCGCGGCGGGTGCTGGGGCCCGAGGACCGGGATGATTTCCCCGTCCGGGAGGACCCCGAGGCGCGCCTGCGGGCCTGGGAGGAGAACCTGCGCCGCCGGGAGGACGAGCTCCGCCGGCGGGAGGACCCGCCCGACACCCCGGCCGGCTCGTAGGGGCGTTCGTCCGCTCCACCCCCCGCCGGCGCGACGCGCCCGGACGACGCAGGGTGGAGGACCCGTGATCCGGAGCTAACCTGCCGGGCTCGCACCCGGGACACGACCACGGAGGACCCGCCGGTGACCGATGATGGCATCGACGTCGAAGCCGTGACCGGCTGGCTGACCGCCCACGACCCCGACACCCGCCCCCCGCTGTCCTTCGCCCTGATCGCCGGGGGGCGGTCCAACCTCAGCTACCACGTGACCGACAGCGCCGGCCGGGCCTGGGTGTTGCGCCGGCCACCCCGGGGGACCCTGCTCGCCTCCGCCCACGACATGGGCCGGGAGCACCGGATCATCGCCGCCCTGGCCGGCTCGACTGTCCCCGTCCCGCCCCTGGTCGGACTGTCCCCCGACGACAGCGTCAACGGCGCCCCCTTCTATGTCATGGAGTTCGTGGACGGCCTCGTCATCCGCAACCCCGAGGTGGCGGCCACGGTGCCCGAGGGGATCCGCGGGGCGGCGGCCGAGTCGCTGATCGACACCCTCGTCGACCTGCACGCCCTCGAGCCGGCGGCCGTCGGCCTCGGCGACCTGGGCCGGCCCGACGGCTACGTGGCGCGGGTGCTGCGCCGGTGGCGGGGACAGTGGGAGCAGTCCGCCACCCGGGACCTGCCCCTCGTCGAGGAGGTCGCCGAGCGGCTGGCCCGCGACATCCCGCCGCAGTCCCGCACGTCGATCGTCCACGGCGACTTCCGCCTCGACAACGCCATCGTCGGCCCCACCGACGGCCGGATCCGGGCCGTGCTCGACTGGGAGCTGTGCACGCTCGGCGACCCGCTGGCGGACGTCGGCATGCTGCTCATGTACTGGACCGAGCCCGGCGACGGGTTCTCCCCCCTCTTCTGGGCCCCGACCACGGCCCCGGGCTTCCCGGGCCGCAAGGAGGTCGCCGCCCGCTACGCCGACCGCTCGGGCCGGGACCTGGCCGAGATCGACTTCTACGTCGCCCTGGCGTTGTGGAAGGCGGTCGTGATCCTCGAGGGCGTGTACACCCGCTACGCCTCGGGCGCCTACGGGGAGACCGACGACACCTGGCGGCACTTCGAGGTGGTCATCCCCCAACTGGCGGAGGCGGCGGCCGAGGCC
This sequence comes from Acidimicrobiia bacterium, assembly GCA_050741935.1. Taxonomy (GTDB): domain Bacteria; phylum Actinomycetota; class Acidimicrobiia; order IMCC26256; family BP-133; genus CAWBJP01. The sequence goes on from JBOGFE010000007.1 coordinate 1,850, forward strand.
GTCACCCGGGCCGGCCGGTAGGAGGCGGGGATGCCGAACCTGCTCATCACCCGCCACCTCCCCGAAGGGTCCCTGGACGCCGCCGTCAAGGCCGGGGTGGACATCGTGGCCCGGCCCGACGACACGGCCTACACGACGGCCGAGCTGGCCGGGGCGGCCGGGACGGTCGACGCCATCGTGAGCCTGGTCACCGACCGGATCGACGCCGGCGTCCTCACCGCCGGGAAGGGTCGCCTGAAGGTGGTGGCCAACGTGGCGGTGGGCTACGACAACATCGACCTGCCCGCCGCCACCGAGGCCGGCGTGGTCGTCTGCAACACCCCCGGGCTGAACGAGGAGACGACGGCCGACATCGCCTTCGGGCTCATCCTGGCCGCCGCCCGGCGCTTCTCCGAGGCCGAGGCCGACCTGCGGGCCGGCCGCTGGCAGGGCTGGGAGATCGGCCAGTATCTCGGCTACGACCTCCACGGCGCCACGCTGGGCCTGGTGGGCTACGGCGGGATCGGGCGGGCCGTGGGCCGCCGGGCCCGGGGCTTCTCCATGGAGGTCCTCCACCACACCCGGACACCGACCGGCGAGCCGGGGTGGACGGCCGACCTCCACGAGATGCTGGCCCGCTCCGACATGGTCAGCCTGCACGTCCCTCTCACCACCCTCACCCACCACCTCATCGGGCGGCCCGAGTTCGCCGTCATGAAGCCGACGGCGCTCCTGGTCAACACCTCCCGGGGACCGGTGGTCGACGAGGAGGCGCTGGCCGAGGCCCTGGAGGAGGGCCGGATCTTCGCCGCCGGCATCGACGTCTACGAGCGCGAGCCGCAGGTGCACCCGCGGTTGCTGGCCGCCCCCCGGGCCGTCCTCCTCCCCCACGTCGGGTCGGGCAGCGTGGCCACCCGGCTGGCGATGGCCGCCATGGCCGTCCGCTCGGCGGTGTCCGTCCTGGCCGGCGAGGTGCCCGGCAACGCCCTCAACCCCGAGGCGGCCCGCCCGTCCTGACCCGCCCTGGGGGATTCATCACGCCCCGGGGCCTCCGACCGCTTTGCTTGATCACCGGTCCCCCGGTCGGGCCACCCCGGCAATCCCCCGGGCGGGTCATCTCCTGCCAGTACCTGGATGAGAGTCGTGCCCGTTTGGGCGACTCCGTCCCCCCGGGCTAGTCCGACCGCACCCGGTGTTTGGTCCTCCGGAGCTATGGCCTCCGCGACCGGCCGGCCCCATCCTTTCCAACAATGTCGTGGTCGCCGCCGGGGCGACCGCGTTCCCCCGAAGGAGAGATTTCCCTTGTTGCCTTGGAAGCTGGTTGCTGGAGCCGTGACCACGACCCTGGTCGCCGGACTGGTCGGCGCCTTCGCCGTGACCGGTAACTTCCCGGTGGACCTCGGGGCCGCCGACGACCCCAACTTCACCATCGCCGCCGAGATGGAGGCCGCCCACGACGCCGCCGGCTCCCCCGCCGGCAAGGTCAAGGTCCGGGCCACCACCCCGGCCGGTGCGGTCGAGGTCGAGGGTGAGGTCCCCGACGTCGCCACCGGTGAGGGCGGCCCGTCCGCCTCCGCCTCCGTGTCCGGGCCGGCGCAGGTCACCACCAACGCCCAGGGCGCTCTCAGCCTGCCCGGGCTCGACGTGCCCGTGCTCGGCAACCTCCTCGGCAGCCTGCCCCTCCCGGCCGTGGCCGGGGTGACCGACCTCCTGAACGGCTTGCCGGCCGAAGCCCTGACCCTCCTCAACGGGCTGCTGGGCTCCGTGTCAGCCGACCAGGTGCCGGCCGTCGTGAACCTCCTGACCACCCTCCCAAACGGGGCGGTGGCCACCCTCGCCTCCCTGCTCAACTCGCTGCCGGCCGGTGACATCGCCGCCGTGAACAACGTCCTCGGCGCCGCCGGCTCGGGCAACGTGGGCGCCCTGGGCGCGGTCCTCAACGACATCCCCGCCGTCGACGCCCTCCAGCTGGCCGGCATCCTCGACAGCCTCAACGGCGACCAGATCGCCATCGTCGGCGAGCTGCTCGACACCCTGCCCGCCCTCGACCTGCCCATCCTGGGCGACGTCCTGACCCCGGCCGGTGGCCTCGGCGGCCTCCTCGGCGGTCTGCTGGGCACGATCACCAGCCTGCTCAGCCCGCTGTCGACGACGGGTGAGAGCATCGCCGGACCGCTGCTCAACCAGCTGCCGGGCAGCAGCCTGCCGCTGGTGGGCGAGCTCATCGAGGGCCTCTCCCCCGCTCAGGCCGACGGCCTGGGGCAGCTGCTCAACATCCTGCCCTTCGACAGCCTCCCGGTGGTCTCCGACCTCCTGACCCTGCCCACGGGCAGCGTCTCGGGTGCCGCCGACCTGTTCGTCGCCCTGCCCGAGGCCGCCATTCCCTCGGTCAGCGGTGTCCTGGGCATCCTCCCCGGCGATGCCCTGTCCATCCTCGGCGATCTGCTGACCGTCGTGCCCGCCCCCGACCTCCCCGTGGCGGGTGCGCTCCTCGAGCAGCTCGTCTAGACCCGGAGGGCGTTCCCCCGGATCACGAGATCTGTACCCGTTGGCGGTCGGGCTCCACCTGGGGCTCGGCCGCCAGCGTCGCGATCAGGTCGTAGTCACCCGGCTCGACGCCGAGGGACGGTTCCTCCAGCGGGTACTCCACCTCCTGGCCGGGGGCCAGCTCCTGCTGGGTCACCGCTTCGGTGAAGACCCGTTCGTCCGACCACCGGTAGACCTCGTTGCCCTCGGCCTCCAGCACCACGTCGCCCCGCTTGCCCGACGGGAAGGTGAGGGTGACCGGCTCCGCGCCGTCGTTGCGGACCCGCAGCGACCAGGTGACCGGTTGCCCCGCCGCCGGCGGGTCCGGCTCGGAGGTCACGGTCACGACGACCTCCGCGCCGCTGCCGGCGGCCGGCACCGCCTCGTTCTCCTCCCCGCCGTCCCCGTTCCCGCAGCCGCTGGCGGCCACGGCCAGCACGACCACCAGCACGGGCAACCTCATACGAACTCCCCCAATCCCTTGCTCAGGTGGTGTCCCCCGTCGACGGCCAGGCAGGCCCCGGTGACATAGGCGGCGTCGTCGGAGAGCAGGTAGGCCACCGCCCGGGCCACTTCCTCGGGCCGGGCGAAGCGCCCGGCGGGAATGGACTCGAGCAGCCGGCGCCGGGCCAGGGACGAGGTGCAGTGGAAGGTGCCGTCGAGCACGGTGCGCACCACCGCCGAGAACCCGTTGGGACTCAGGTCCTCGGCCCGCACCGGGAACAGACCCGAGGCGTTGTTGACCAGGCCGTCGACCGCCCCGAGGGACGACTCGGCCGTGTCGACCATGGCCTCCACCGCCACCGGGTCCCGCACGTCGCACACGGCGGAGAACGCCCGGCCCGGACCCAACTCGGCGTCGACGGCGTCGACCGCGGCCTGGAGGGTGCCGGCCGTGCGCCCGCACACCAGCACCCGGGCGCCGAGCCGGCACAGCTCGGCGGCCAGCACCCGGCCGAGGCCGCCACCCCCACCGGTCACCACCACCGCCTTGCCGTCCACGCCGGCCAGTCCGCCCATTCCCCTTGGTGTAGCAGGCCGGGCGCTTGCCCCGTCCTGCACCCTGAAATAATCTGACGTTCACGGCAGATTTCTGGGCCGTTGGGGCCGCTTCCGCAGGGTTCCGGCTCCGCGCTGACGAATCCGCCATACATGGGTAGGTTCTGCGCCAAGGCCGCGAACCGCCGCGCGCTCCACTGAGCGGGTGCGCCCCGGGACGAGGGGGAGGAGAGGCCATGACCGCGACGAGCAGGCGCCGGAGCGCCCGGGCGGCACTGACGCTGCTCGCCGCCATCGCGCTCGCCGCCTGCGCCGGCGCCCAGCCCCGCAACGTCCAGACCGTGGGTGGCCAGTCGGCGGCGCCCCTCGACCTGCCCGACACCACTCCGACCAGCGGCTCCCCTGGGGCCTTCGGGAACATCCCGTCACTGCCGGGGAACTTCCCCTCGGCCCCGAGCGCCGGGCGCGGAACGACCTCGGCCCGCCCCACCACCCGGGCCACCTCGGCGTCGCCGGCGCCGTCGAACAGTGGCGACCGGGCGCCCCGGACCGGCTCCCCCGTCCCCACCTCCCCCCTGCCCACCGCCCCCGCCCCGGCCACGCCGCCGGCGGGCGGCAACGGGGGCGCCACCGACGTGGGTATCACGGCCGACACCATCAAGCTGGGCGGGTTCTACATCGAGTCCGGGCCGGTGGGCTCGCTCGGCATCACCCTGCTCAAGGCGGTGAAGGCCGTCTACAACGAGGTCAACGCCCAGGGGGGCATCTTCGGCCGCACGATCCAGGTCATCGACTGCGACACCAGCTTCACCTCGGGGGACAAGCCCCGGACGTGCTTCGAGAAGCTGGTCAAGCAGGACAAGATCTTCGCCTTCGCCTCGGCCGGCGACGGGCCGGCCATGGTCACGGCCAGCCCGTTGATCTGCAAGGAGCAGATCCCCGCCATCTGGATGGATGGGCTCGCCTCCGACGAGTTCAAGTGCCCCTTCATCTTCCCCACCGGGCCCCCGGGACGGAGCCAGTCCCACGTGCTGGCGGACTACTACGCCAAGAAGTACAAGCCGAAGACGGTCGGGTTCCTGGTCCAGAACGACGACATCGGCAACGAGTGGCTCCAGGGCGCCAAGGAGGTCTTCGCCAAGTTCGAAGTCAAGGTCGTGGCCGAGCAGCGCTACAACCTGGGCGACACCAACATGAACGGCCAGGTCATCAACATGCAGGCCGCCAACCCCGACTTCGTCTTCTTCGCCAACGAGCCCCTCGGGGGCATCCTCTTCCAGCTCCAGGCCAAGTCGCTCGGCTACAAGCCGCCCATGCCCGCCGCCGGGGTCACCTGCAACGTGGAGATCTGGCCCCGCGAGGTGGGCGAGTACTCGAAGGGCATGGTGTGCCAGCACCCCTGGTCGCTGCCCCAGGACGGCCTGCCCGAGCACGCCGCCTACGAGAAGACGTACAAGAAGTACTGGAACGACTGGGACCAGCGGAACTACTACACCGAGATCCACTGGGTGGCGGCCAAGGCGGTGGTCGAGACCCTCAAGGCCGCCGGGCCCAACCTGACCCGGGCCCGGGTCCTGGAGGTGCTGCGGGGCGGCGCCCTCAACGGCTTCGACACCGGCTTCGGGGTGAAGTTCAAGCAGTCGGCCAGCCCCGACGGGGGCAACATCTTCGACACCGAGGTGGCGGTCATCGAGATCACCGAACCATCGGGGAAGCCCTACTACTACGAGATGCGCCAGCCCGCCCAACCCGACCCCTACTTCACCGTCGGGTAGGCGCTGAGGCCCCGGATGGAGGTTGACGCCCAACGGGTCGTCATCGGGCTGACCACCGGCGCGGCCTACGGCCTGCTGGCCCTCGGGTTCGTGGTCATCTACCGGGCGTCCAAGGTCCTCAACTTCGCCGAGGCCGCCGTGGGCGCGGTCGGCGCCTACCTCCTCTACGACCTCATGGAGAGCTCCGGCGGTGGCTGGGGGCACTTCATCCCCGCCGTGGCCGCCGGCCTGGTCGCCGCCGCCCTGCTCGGCGTGGCCATCGAGCGGGTCGCCATCCGGCCGCTGCGCAACGCTCCGGCCATCGCCCCCCTGGTGGCCACGGTGGGGGTCCTCCTCCTGGTCCAGGCGGTCATCACCATCCGCTACACCGGCCAGGCCGTCACCATCGAGAACCCGCTCCCCAAGGACCCGTTCCGGATCGGCCGGTTCGTCGGGCTCGACCGGGTGGTGATCACCGGCGAGGGGACGGTGCTCCTCGCTGTCCTGGTGGCCGTCGGCCTGGCCCTCATCCTGGTCGTGGGGCGAACCCGCTGGGGCCTCGCCGTCCGGGCCGTGTCCGAGGACCGCGACTCGGCCGCCGAGCTCGGGGTCCGCACCGGGCGGGTGAGCATGGCCGCCTGGGCGCTCGGCTCGGCTGTCGGGGCCCTGGCCTCGATGCTCTTCGCCACCACCAGCCTGCTCACGCCCATCAACCTCGCCTTCCTCCAGGTCAAGGCGTTGGTGGTCGCCGTCTTCGCCGGGTTGAACGACCTGCGCCTGTGCCTCATCGGCGGTCCCCTGCTCGGCGTGGTGGAGCAGCTGTCGACCCGAACCGACGTCGCCGGCCTGGACCAGAGCATCGGCTTCTTCGCCCTGCTCGCCGTCCTCCTGCTGCGCTCGGGCACGCTGGTGGCGGAGGCCCGTGCCTAGGCGGGCCCGGCCCGGGCGCACCGGCGAGCCCCGGCCGAAACGGGCCCGGGAGCCCCGGCCCAAGCG
>JBOGFE010000008.1:0-2915 GCA_050741935.1 Acidimicrobiia bacterium
GTACTCGACGTGGACGCCGGCGCCTCCGTAGATCTCGGGGGGGTACTCGCGGGTGAGCAGCGCGACACGCATGGTGGAACCGATCCGGGCTTGTGAACTACGCCTCCGGGACCTTTTCCCCCTTCCCGATGACGACGATGCCGTTGGGCGACACGGTGAAGCGCGACTTGTCGACGATGGGGTCGACACCGATCATCGCCCCCGGCGGCACCCGCACGTTCTTGTCGATGATGGCGTTGCGCACCACGGCGCCCTCCCCGATCACCACGTCGTGCATGAGCACGGAGCTCTCGACCGTGGCGTGGGGGTGCACGAGCACACCCGGCGAGATCACCGAGGAGCGGACCGAGCCCCCCGAGATGATGCTGCCGGCGCAGACCATCGAGTCGAGCGCCATGCCGGTGCCGGCGTCGCCCTGGAGCACGAACTTGGCCGGCGGCAGCGTCGGGAGCGACGTGTAGATCGGCCACTCCCGGTTGTAGAGGTTGAAGACCGGGTGGACGGAGACGAGGTCCATGTGGGCGTCGTAGTAGGAGTCGAGCGACCCGACGTCCCGCCAGTAGGCGTGGTCCCGCTCCGTCCCCCCGGGGACGTGGTTCTTCGTGAAGTCGTAGACGTGGGCCAGAGAGGCGTCGACCAGGGCCGGGATGATGCTCCCGCCAATGTCGTGGTGGGAGTGCTGGTCCTCGGCGTCGAGGCTCACGATGTCGACCAGCGTCCTGGTGGTGAACACGTAGTTGCCCATCGAGGCGAAGATCTCGTCGGGGGAGTCGGGGAGGCCCGGCGCGGACGCCGGCTTCTCCCGGAAGGCGGAGATCTTCGTGCCCTCGCCGACTTCGATCACCCCCAGCTGGTTCGCCTCGGTGCGGGGTGCCCGGATCCCGGCCACCGTGACCCCGGCCCCGGAGGCTATGTGCTGCTCGACCATCTGGCGGGGGTCCATCCGGTAGATGTGGTCGGCCCCGAAGACCAGGATGTAGTCGGGCGCCTCGTCGAGGACCAGGTTGAAGTTCTGGTAGATGGCGTCGGCCGAGCCGGCGAACCAGCGGGGCCCCCGCCGCATCTGGGCCGGCACCGGGGTGACATAGCTGCCGAGCAGCGTCGAGAGCCGCCAGGTGCGCGTGATGTGCAGGTCCAGACTGTGACTCTTGTACTGCGTGAGGACGACGATCCGCAGGTAGCCGGCGTTGGCCATGTTCGACAGGGCGAAGTCGACGATGCGGTAGTGCCCGCCGAAGGGCACCGCCGGCTTGGCCCGGTCGGCGGTGAGGGGCGCGAGCCGTTTCCCCTCGCCACCGGCGAGGACCATCGTCAGGACCTTGGGCTCGGCCATATGGGCGGTTACGGTACCCAACGTGCGCATCGCACTCGGCAGCGACGAGCGGACGGCCCTTACCGACGCCGTGGCGGAAGACCTCGAGAAGCGGGGCCACGAGGTCGTCCTGGTGGGCCCGCCCGGCGGTCAGGACCTGGGCTGGGCCGAGGTCGGGCGCCGGGTGGGCGAGCTGGTGGCGGGGGGCGAGACCGACACCGCCGTCCTCTGCTGCTGGACCGGCACCGGCGCCTCGATCGCCGCCAACAAGGTGGCCGGCGTGCGGGCGGCGCTGTGCACCGACGCCGAGACCGCCGGGGGCGCCCGACGGTGGAACGACGCCAACGTCCTGGTGCTGAGCCTGCGGCTGGTCAGCCCTCCGGTGGCGTCGGAGATGCTCGACGCCTGGTTCTCGACCGAGCCCGACCCGTCGGAGGCGGAGGCCATCGCCTCGCTCGACAGACAGCCCTGATACCTTCGGATTCATGGCGGTGGCGGCGGTCAAGCAGAAGGGTCGGCCGCGGGCCGCCGTGAAGCGGCCCGGGGTGCCAAAGCTGCTGGTCGAGCAGGGCTGCTTCAAGGCCGGGGCGCAGCTGGTGTGCGGGATCGACGAGGTCGGCCGGGGGGCCTGGGCTGGCCCGGTCAGCGTCGGGGCGGTCGTGATCGGTCCCACCCCGAAGCGGATCCAGCGGGTGCGCGACTCGAAGGAGCTGACCCACGATCAGCGCGAGGCCCTCTACCCGAAGATCGTCGGGTGGGCCCTGGCCTCGGCCGTGGGCCACGCCAGCCCGGCCGAGTGCGACGACCTGGGGATGACGGCCGCGCTCCGCCTGGCCGCCGAGCGGGCGCTGGCCGTCCTGGCCGAGGCGGGGTGCGTGCCCGACCGGATCATCCTCGACGGCAACCACGACTACCTGGCCCGGCCCGACCAGGTGCGGACGGTCATCGACGGCGACGCCCTGTGCCTGTCGGTGGCCGCCGCCTCGATCGTGGCCAAGGTCACCCGCGACCGGCTCATGGCCGCCGAGGCCGAGTGCTACCCGGGCTACGACTTCGAGAGCAACCGGGGCTACCCGGCGTACCGGCACCGCTGCGCACTCCTGGGCTACGGCCCGACCGCCATCCACCGCCGGTCGTGGATCTACATGGAGAACCTCCCCTGGGCCCAGCCGGCACCGGAGCTGACGCTCTTCCCGTGACCGCGACGTGGGACGTCGAGGGGTTCATCGGCTCGCTGACCGGATCCAGCCCCCACACCCGCAAGGCCTACGAAAGTGATCTCCGTCAGTTCGTGACGTGGGCTGGGCGGGGCGGCGCCGCCGGGCCCGACGCGGTCGACCGGCTCGTTTTGCGGCGGTATCTGGCCTACCTGACGACCCGGGGCATGGCCCGGCCGACCATCGCCCGCAAGGCGGCCGCCCTCCGGGCGTTCTTCGGCTGGCTCCGCCGGCGGGGGGTCATCCCGGCCGACCCGACCCGCAACCTGCGGGCCCCCAAGGGTGACCGGCGCCTGCCGAGGGTCCCCAAGGCGGCCGAGGTCACCGTCCTCCTCGACGAGGCGGCACCGCCCACTACCTCACGGCCGGGCGTGGGGCAGGGGCCC
>JBOGFE010000009.1:0-3018 GCA_050741935.1 Acidimicrobiia bacterium
CGGTCACGTTCGCCTCGAAGCCGGAGTGGTAGGCCACGAAGGTGAGCTCGGGGTGGGCGGCGGCGGCGGGGCCGAGGTCGGCCGGGTCGGCGCCGAACCCCTTGTGGACACAGACGATGCGGGGCCCGTCGCCGGCGTCGGCCAGGGCGGTGACGTGGGCCAGGAACGCCTCGCCCACCGGGTCGGCGAAGGAGTAGCCGCCGCCGACGTGGGTGTAGGTCTTCCAGGCCACGATGCGGTGCTCGGCCACCAGCGCCGACATCCGCTCCAGGCCCGCCGGCAGCCGCCCGTACTGGGGGAAGGCCTCGCCCTGGAGCAGCACCCGGCTGGCCCGCCCTTCGTCGGCGCCGCAGAGGATGTCGGCCCGCCGGCGGGCGTCTTCCATCTTGGCGATGGACATGGGGTTGTCGGAGTCGAGGACGGGGATGGCCGAGAGCACGGCCACGGCGGTGTCGGAGGAGCCGAGCACGAGGTCGGCCCAGCGGTCGATGGTGAAGCACAGGCGGGCTTCGGCCCCGCAGCTCGCCTGGGGGAACCGGCTTCCGAAGCCGAGGGTGTCGGGTTCGAGGAAGTGGTTCTGGACGTCGATGACGACCTCGCCGGCGCCGGGGGCGAGGGCCTCGCCGGCGGCGTCGGGTTCGGAGCCGGCCTCGTCGGGGAGGTCGAACTCCCCGCCGGCGCCCGTCCCCGGCCGGGTGGCGGCCCGCTCCTCCTTCGAGCAGGCCACCAGCGCCGACAGGGCCAGGGCGGTGCCGAAGGTGGAGCGCAGGAACTCCCGCCGGGACAGCCCGAGGCGGCGGGCTTCGGCGTAGGCCCGGCGGGTGGCCTCGGCCGCCACCGGCGTGGCCGGCGGGGCGATGAACTCGTCGTTCGACGCCGGCTCGAGGAGCATGCACTAGACGCTCCCACCTTCGGCTGCGCTCCGGCAACACCTCGGCCGATGACCTGCCGTAAGGCATGGCCTACTTACCGGCCGTCAAGTAAGCTCCGCACGAAACCCGATTTGTGACTCTTGGTGCCTGATTGCACTGAATGTCAACGTTCCATACCCTGAGGGCCACTGGCGGCAACGGCCGCATCAGGGGCGGGCCGGCAGAGGGGGGCGCTTGGTGCGACTGCCATCGAACCGAACGGCGAAGGACGCCGACCCAGAGGCCCACCGCCGGCGACGGACCACTCGTTGGATCGTGGTCGTCCTGGTGACGTTGTCGTTGATCGAGAAGGCCGGCGACGCGTTCGCTCCCACCCTGGCCCTCGAGGCACCGCTGCTGCTGGTGGCGATGCAGTGCGAGGGCCGCTGGATCCTGCTGGCCGCCCAGACGGTCCCGGTCCTGCCACTGGTCGCCGTGATCGTGCTCCGCGAGTTCGCCGCCACCCCCCTCCTGTACCGGCTCGGCCAGCTGCACGGCACCAGCATGTTCGGCTGGTTCGATCGCCGGATGCCCCGGATGGGCCGCATCATGCGGGCCATCGAGCGCTTGTTCTGGAGGCGCCGCAACCTCGCCGTCATCCTCATGCCCGGAGGCCTGACGGCGGTGCTGGCCGGCTCCGTGGGCATGTCGCAGGCCGTGCTCTATCCCCTGAACATCGTCGGGGAGACCTTGCGGGCGGTGCTGGTGCTGAGCCTGGGTGTGCTCATCTCCGCGCCCCTCCAGGATCTGCTCGGCGCCATGGCCCGCTACCAGTGGCAGTTCACGGCCGCCACCCTGGCGTTGACGGTCATCCCTCTTCTGCGCAGCCGCCTCCGGATGCGGCAGTCCGGGCTCCCGTCGCTGGGTGAGGGACCGGAGGGCAAGGACCTGGCCGGGGGCGCGCTCGATCAGCACAGAGGGCCCGAGGTGGTGCTTCCCAACGGGGAGGAGATCGTCGACCTCGATACCGTCGAGGAAGCATCGGCGCCGCCGCCGGCGCCGATGGCAGCCCGCCAGCACGGCGCCTCCCACGACTGAGATGACCCCGGACGGTCGAGCGGCCAGGAATTGATACGAGATTGTCCCGTATCGTATTGTGCGCGCCGTGAGTCGCCCTCTTCGCTCGGACCGCCGTGCCGGGGCTCCGGAGCCGGCGCCGGGCCGTGCGCCAGGCCGGCCCCGCATCGTTGACGAGGAAGTCGTGGCCGGCGCCGTGCTCCAGGCCCTGGTGGAGCGGGGTTTTGACGGGATGACCGTCGATCACGTCGCCCGGCTCGCCGGGGTGGGTCGGGCCACGCTGTACCGGCGCTGGCCGACGAAGACGGCCATGGTGATCGACGCCCTGGGGCGGGGTCGTTTCCCGATTCTGGAAGACCCCGACAGCGGCGATCCCCGGGCCGACTTCGAAAGCCTCCTCGAGATGTTGCAGGCGACGATCGAACGGGGGCATCTCGTCATCCGGGCCCTGCAGGTCGAGGCCGCCCGTCACCCTGACATCGGCACCGTGCTGAGCCGCGACCTGATCCCCCAGCGGAAGGAAGTGCTCATCGGCGTCCTGCGACGGGCGGCCGCCGCCGGGCTGCTGCGAGCACCGTCCGACCTCGAGCTCCTGGCCCGGCTGGGTCCCGCCCTCATCTGGGAGCACTTCGCTCTGTCGACGAACGTGTCCGACCCGGACCTGCCCCGGCGCATCGCCGACCTGGTCTTTGCCGATCGTCCCGTACCCAGAAGGAGCAAACGATGAGTCTTGTCCCTGAAGATTTTGATCTCAGCAAGGTGGACTTCAATGCCCTGTACCAGGGCGGGCAGATCTTCGAGGGTGTTGATCTCCCGAACATTCCCTGGGACATCGGCGCCGCTCAGCCGGTCGTGATCGAAGCCGAGCGAGCGGGGCGCTTCCACGGTGCCGTGGTCGACGTCGGTTGCGGCCTCGGCGACAACGCAATCTTCCTCGCCGGCCAGGGCCACCAGGTCACCGGTCTCGACGTCGCGGCCACCGCCATCGAACAAGCCAGCCGGCGCGCCACTGAATCGGGCGTGGACGTCCAGTTCGCCGTGGCCGACGCCACCAGCCTGGAGGGTTTCGACGGCCGCTTCGACAGCGTGC
>JBOGFE010000010.1:0-9884 GCA_050741935.1 Acidimicrobiia bacterium
GTCCGCACCGAGGCCTGGTACGGCATGGCCCGCATCAGCCGGGACCGCACCTACCACCACTCGGCCGTGCTCCTGCCCGACGGGCGGGTGCTGCTCGGCGGACACGCGCCGGCGTCCTCCCCGGCCGGCGGCGGTGACATCGGCGGCCCGTTCCCCAACAACGACCGCGATCCCAGCTTCGAGATCTTCACCCCCCACTACCTCTTCCGGGGCGAGCGGCCGCTCATCCGGCACGTGCAGGCCGGCATCCGCTGGGACTCCGTCTTCGACCTGGAGACCCGCCAGGCCCTCATGGCCGATTCGGTGGTGCTCGTCCGCCTGGGTTCGCCCCAGCACATCATCGACTCCGACCAGCGCACCGTCCGCCTGGACTTCACCCGTCACTCCGGCCGGCTGGCGGTGACGGCCCCGCCCAACGGCGCCATCGCCCCGCCCGGGTACTACTACCTGTTCCTCAACCAGGCCACCAGAAGGGGCCCCATCCCGTCGATGGCCCGGGTGGTGAAGATCGGCCTCGACGAGGACCTCTCCGAGGCGCCCCAGCCCTTCCCGGACCTGGGCCGGTCCAGCGAACCGGTGGGCGCGGCGCACGAGGACGAGGATTCCAGCCCCACGGCGCCGGTGGACGAGCAGGTGTCGGAGCTGCTCGGGGTCAACCTGGCTCAGGGGCCGCCGGCCTCGGCCGTGCCCGCCGGGCGCGGGTTGCTCGTGGCCGGGGACATGCCCCGCCGCCGCGCTCTCCTCTAGGGGGAAACCGTCATGGACGTCGTGCACCCGATGATCCGCCGTCTGCAGGCCGAGGCCCGGGAGGATCCCGACGGGTTCTGGGCCAAGGAGGCCGCCCGGCTCCCCTGGTTCCGCCAGTGGGACCAGGTCTTCGAGTGGACCCCGCCCACCTTCAAGTGGTTCGAGGGGGCTCAGACCAACCTGGCCTGGAACTGCGTCGACCACCACGTGGCCGCCGGCCGGGGGGGCCACGCCGCCCTCATCGGGGTGAACGAGCTGGGTGAGCGCCGGGTCTACACCTACGGTCAGCTCCAGCGCGAGGTCGAGCGCCTGGCCCGGGCCCTGCGGGGCCTGGGCATCGGGCGGGGCGACCGGGTCACGGTCTACATGCCGACGATGCCCGAGGCGATCATGCTCATGCTCGCCGTCGTGCGCATCGGCGCCATCCACTCCGTCGTCTTCGCCGGCTTCGGCTCCGGCGCCCTGGGCGAGCGCATCCGCATGTCCGGGTCCAAGGCCGTCTTCGCCGGCGACGTGACCTGGCGCAAGGGCAAGACGGTCAACCTGAAGGAGATCGTCGACAAGGCCCTGACCGATTCATGCGAGACCGTGGAGCGGGTGGTCGTGCTCCAGCGCTCACCCGACTGCGCCATGACCGAGGGCCGCGACATCACCTGGGACGAGTTCCTGGCCGGCGGGGAGGGGCAGGACGGAGGCCACGTGGTCATGGAGGCCAACGACCCGGCCTTCATCCTGGCCACCTCGGGCACCACCGCCGCCCCCAAGCTGGCCGTCCACGTCCACGGCGGCTACCAGGTGGGGATCAACTCCACCGGGCGCTGGGTCATGGACATCCGGCCCGACGACGTGTGGTGGTCGACGTCGGACATCGGCTGGATCGTGGGCCACAGCTACATCGTCTACGCCCCGCTGCTGGTGGGGGCGACCACCATCGCCTTCGAGGGGTCGATCGACCACCCCGGGCCCGAGACCTTCTACAGGATCATCGAGGACAACATGGTCACGGGCATGTTCACCTCACCCACCGCCGTGCGCCTCATGATGCGCTACGGCGAGGAGGTGGCGGCCGGCTGCGACCTGTCCACCATCACCCGGGTCGTGTGCGCCGGCGAGACGCTCAACCCCCCGGCCTGGGAGTGGCTCCAGCGCAAGGTGTTCGACGACCGCATCCCCGTCATCGACCACATGTGGCAGACCGAGACGGGCGGGCCGGTGTTCGGCAACCCCTACGGCGTGGGGATGCTGCCCATCAAGCCGGGCTCGGCCGGGCTGCCCATGCCGGGCTGGGACGTGGAGATCATCGACCCCGACGGGAAGCCGGTGGGCCCGGGTGAGAAGGGCATCGTCATCATGACCCGCCCCTTCCCGAGCCTGACCCCCACCATCTGGGGCGACCCGGAGCGCTACGCCCGGGACTACTGGTCGAAGGTGGAGAGCCGCCCCGACGTGTACTACACGGGCGACGCCGCCGAGTACGACGAGGATGGCTACTTCTGGTTCTCGGGGCGGGCCGACGAGATCATCAAGATCGCCGGCCACCGCATCGGCACCGTCGAGGTGGAGACGGCCTTCCTGCGCCACCCGGCCGTGGCCGAGGCCGGCGTCACCGGTCGGCCCGACGAGCTGCGGGGCGAGGTCATCTCCGCCTTCGTCGTGCTGCGGGCCGGCCACGAGGGGTCCGAGGAGCTGAAGAAGGAGCTGCTGGCCACGGTGCGCAACGAGCTCGGGCCGGTGGCCGTCATCGCCGAGTGCAACTTCGTCTCCATGCTGCCCAAGACCCGCTCCGGGAAGATCATGCGCCGGGTGTTCAAGGCCGTGGTGCTGGGCAAGGACGTCGGTGACGTGTCCACCATCGAGGACGAGGGCTCGGTGGAGGAGGCCGGCGAGGCCTGGAAGATCATGATGAAGGAGGTCGGCGGGTAGGGGCGCCGGCCGGCCGAAAAAGAGTTCCGGCCCCCGCTGCCGGAGGCCGGAACTCAGCTGCTCGCAGGGGCGGTCAGTCGAAGTCGACGGCGATGTCCATCTTGTGGTGGCCCTTGTCGTGGCCCTCGTCGTGGCCCTCGGCGGGGGGCTCGTCGGGGGGCTCGTCGCCGCCCGGACCGTGCGCGGGACTGCCGGCGCTCATGGCGTGGTTGTGGCCACCCTCGCCACCCTCGGCCGTCTCGCCCTCCTCGTCGGCGCGGGTGAAGGTGACGGTTCCGGCGGAGCCCTCGTAGATGTCGGAGCTGTTGTCCCCGTCGATGTCCATCACGATCTCGCCATCCTCGTGGTCTTCCTCGGTGATCTCGCCGGACATGGCGAGGTTCCCTTCCTCGAGGTGGAAGATGCCTTCGCAGTCGGCCGTGAACTTGTGGGCATCGTGATCGACCTCGGTGGCCTCGCAGGTGCCCTCGCCGTCGCCGGCCTCCTCGCCGTGCTCGTCGAAGAGGTCCATGGTGACGGTGAACGTGTCACCCTCGCTGGGGCCTTCTTCGCCGGTGTCGTCCTTCTCGAAGTCGGTGAACTCGCCGGTCAGGTTGAAGTCGTCCAGTCCGCCGGAACTCCCGTGATCGGCCCACGCCGCCGGAGAGGTCAGCACGACCCCGCCCAGCAACAGCCCCGACGCGACGACTGCGATCAGTCTCCGCACTGTGTCTCCCTTTCCCCCGTGGGGCAGCGCCCCAATGGCACCGTGGGTGTCCGGCCCCAACGGTGTCCTTCCCAGGCGGAGGGCAGCTTAGACAAAGCGGACGGGGTCCCGGCCGCAGCCGGGACCCCGTGGAGACAAGGTTCTGATCCGGTCAGTCGAAATCGACGTCGATGTCGACCTTGTGGTCGCCGCGCCGGTCGCCGTGATCCCGGTCGCCATGGTCGCCGTGGCCGCCATGCCCGCCGTGGTCGGCGTGGGTGCTGTGGTAGCGGCCGCCCTTGCCGTGGTGGTCGTCGGCGGGCGTGAAGGTCACCGTCCCCTCGGCGTCGTCGTAGTCGTCGGTGCCGCCGGTGATGTCGAGGACGACCTCGCGGTTGCTGAAGTCCTCGTCGGTGACCTCGCCTTCCATCTCCAGGTCGCCGTCGTCGAGGTTGAAGACGGCCTCGCAGTCGGCGGTGAACTCCCGGTCCCGGCGGTTGACGTCGGTCAGCTCGCAGGTGCCGTCACCTTCGCCGGCGTCGTCCCCGTCCTCGTCGAACAGGTCCATCTTGAAATCGAACGTGTCGCCCTCGCTCGGGCCGTCACGTCCGGTGTCGTCACTCTCGAAGTCGGTGAACTCGCCCGTCAGTTCGAAGTCGTCGAGCCCGTTGGCCCACGCGGCCGGAGAGGCCACGATGAACCCGCCGAAGAGCACGGCGGACGCGACGAGAGCAGTCATTCTGCGCACTGTTCCTCCCGTTTCCCCAGTTAGGGGGCAACTGCCCCGATGTCACCCGGCGGGTCGGTGTGGGGCGGGGGTTCCCGTACCCCAGCTGCGATCTCGGGTGAGGCGCATTCTAGACAAAAGTGTCACTCGGTGCAATTAGGCACAAAGGGGCAAACAAGACAAAGCGGACAAACCCCACCCCATTTGAACCTCAGCTCCGGCGAACGCCCTTCTGCAGGCCGCCATCGAGCAGGTCGAGCGCCTCGCCGACCAGGGCCACCAGGTCACCCCGGCCGTTGCCCGTCACCCACATGGAGATGGCCGTCCGCAGCGAGGCCAACGTGGCGCTGGCGATCACGCCCGGGCGCAGGTCGACGGCGGGGTCGACCCCGAGCCGCTCGGCCATCATGTCGGTCACCGCCTGCTCCCAGGCCCGCTGGGTGCCCATGGCCCGGATCTGGAGCGACGGCGTGGCCCGCATCAGCTTGGCCCGCCGCAGGAGCCGCTCCTTGTCCTCCTGGTGGTGGCTGGCCAGATAGAGCATCGCCTGGCGGAGGGCCCTGAGCGGCGGCTCGTCCGCCGGCCGGACGGCCAGCGCCTCGCGCAGCTCCTCCAGGCGGCGGGGCTGGTCGGCCAGGACCACGTCCTCCTTGGTGGCAAAGTAGCGGAAGAAGGTCCGCCGGGACACGTCGGCGGCGGCGGAGATGTCGTCCACGGTCACGAGGTCGAAGCCCCGCTCCTCGAACAGGCGCAGCGCCTCCTCCTCGAGCAGGGCCTCGGTGCGCCGGCGATGGCGCTCCCGCAGGCCCTCGGGCGGCGGCGTCGGCGTCATCTCGTCCGTCATTGCCATGGGTCGATCTCCTCGCCGTCGGCGGTGAAGAGGTGGATGGCGCCCACCGGGCAGCCCCGAGCCACCTGCACCAGCTTCTCGTCCGCCAGCTCGGCGACGCCGGGCTGGGGCTGGGACGTGTCGTCGTCCCCGAAGGCGAAGCCGCCCGGGGCGGCCCGCACGCAGTTCCCCGTGCTGATGCACGTGTCCACATCCACCTTCACCGTGTAGCTCATGCTCCCCCGCCTGTGATTCTCTCCCAAGCCACTGTCCCAGGGTGCCCTCTTGCACTCAGTGCCAGTTAGCTCTAGCGTAGTCCTCAAGTCCGGTTTGTCCTAGTGATACCTGGGACCGGCACCGGATGTTGGGGGCGGGGAGGGTCCGGACCACGTCCGGCCCCTCCCCTGTAAAAGAGCGGGGGACGGTAGCAGATGGCCATGACGATCACCGCCGACGACATTCTGGGCGACCTGCTGCGCACGCCCGAGGGTCGAGCCGATCCCTACCCCTTCTACCGGGCCCTCCACGAGGTGGCGCCCTTCCACCGCCACGGCGCCGACGGCATGTGGTACGCCACCCGCTACGAGGCGTGCCGCAACCTGCTGCGCGACCCCCGCCTGGGCCACGACGAGGAGCGGATGTTCCGCCGGCCGGGGATGACCGAGGCCGAGCTCGAGCGGATGAAGGCCCGGATGGAGAAGCGCCGCCGGCGAGGGTTCTCCATGCTCACCGAGAACCCGCCCGACCACACCCGCATCCGCCGCCTGGTCAGCCGGGCCTTCACCACCCCGCGGGTGGAGGGCCTCCGGGACCGGGTCGTCGGCCTCGTCGACGAGCGCCTCGACGAGCTGGCCGAAGCGGGTGAGGTGGACGTCATGGGGGCGCTGGCCTTCCCCCTGCCCGTCACCGTCATCGGCGAGCTGGTGGGCGTGCCCGAGGGGGAGCGGGAGCGGTTCCGGCCCCTCATCACCGAAGGCATGCTGGCCGACCGGCCCGACGCCTCCGAGGAGGAGATCGCCAAGGCGGAGCGCAACTTCGAGGAGCTGGAGGCGTTCTTCAACGAGCTCATCGCCACCCGGCGGGCCGCCCCGGAGGACGACCTGCTCTCCGCCCTCATCGCCGTGCGGGACGAGGACGACGGCCGCCTGAACGACGACGAGCTCATGTCCACCGTCTTCCTGCTCTTCTTCGCCGGCTTCGTGACCACCACCAACGTGATCGGCAACGGCCTCCTCGCCCTCCTCCGCCACCCCGACGAGATGGCGCGGCTGTGGGCCGACGCCTCGCTGGTGGATCCGGCGGTGGAGGAGATCCTCCGCTTCGACAGCCCGGTGCCCTTCGTGCTGCGCGACGTCCTCGAGCCCGTCACCGTCGAGGACGAGGGCGGCGTCGTACTCGACCGGGGCGAGCACGTCGTCTTCATGCTGTCGGCCGCCAACCGCGACCCGCAGCGCTACTCCGACGCCGACCGCTTCGACGTCGGACGCCGCGAGGCCCAGCCCCTCACCTTCGGGTGGGGCATCCACCACTGCCTGGGCGCGCCGCTGGCCCGCCTCGAGACCCAGATGGTCTTCGCCCGGATGCGGGAGCGCTTCGCCGGCGTCGACCTGCTCGAACCCGACCCGCCCCGGATGGGCAGCTTCCTCCGCGGCCTGCGCTCCCTGCAGGTCCGGGTGCACCCCCGCTAGCTACTCGCCCTCTTCGCCGCCGGCGTAGAGGGAGTCGATCACCTCGGCGTACTTGAGGGCGATGGGCTTGCGCTTGAGCTTCATCGTTGGCGTGAGCTCCTCGCCGCCCGGCTCCCAGTCGACGGGGAGGATGGCGAAGCGCTTGATCTGCTCGATGCGGGACAGCTCGCTGTTGGCCTTCTCCACCGCCGCTTCAACCACCGCCAGCACGCCGGGGTCGGTGCACAGGTCGGCCGGCGAGGCGCTGGGGAGGCCCTGGCCGGCGGCGTAGGCGGCGCCGGCGTCGGGGTCGAGGACGATGAGGGCCACGTTGTAGGACCGGAGGTCGCCGATGCACACGGCCTGGCCGATGAGCAGGCTGGCCGACTTGAGCTTGGACTCGATGTTGACGGGCGACATGTTCTTGCCGCCCGAGTTGATGATCAGCTCCTTCTTGCGGTCGACGATGCTGTAGTAGCCGTCGGCGTCGACGATGCCGACGTCGCCGGTGTGGAGCCAGCCGTCGGGGTCGATCGTCTCCGCCGTCTTCTCCGGGTCGTGGCGGTAGCCCCGCATGATGCCGGGGCCCCGGGCCAGGATCTCGCCGTCGGGGGCCAGCCGCAGCTCGTAGCCGGGCATCACCACCCCGACCGTCCCGAGGCGCTCCCGGCCCGGAGGGTTGCACGTGCCGATCCCGAGCTCGGACATGCCCCACACCTCGCGGATGAGCAGCCCGATGGCGCCGAAGAACTCGAGCACGCCGAGCGAGATCGGAGCGGCCCCCACCGCCGACCAGCGGACCTCGTCGAGGCCGATCTTGGCCCGCAGCTTCGAGAGGACGGCCACGTCGGCCTGGGCGTACTCGGACAGCAGGGCGTCGTCCGGGCCCGGACCCTGCCCCCGGTTGGCCGCCTGCTCGGCCCGGACCTTGCGCAACCCGACGTCGATGGCCCACCGGAGCGCCTCCTGGCGGTGCGGGTCCGTCTCCCGCTCGGCCGCCGCCTCGATCGCCGCCTTCAGCTTCTCCCACACCCGGGGGACGGCCAACCACAGTGTGGGGCGGGCGTCGAGCAGGGCGGCGGCGAGCTGCCTGGGGTCGGCCAGGCAGGTCAGGCTCAGCCCCGAGATCACCTGCTGGTAGTGGGAGAACAGGCGGTCGGCGAGATGGGCCGAGGGCAGGTAGGAGATGGTCCGGTCGTCGGGGGCGAGGGGGAACATGTCGCTGACGGCGTCGAGCATGGCCAGGACTCCGGCGTGGGTGATCTCGACACCCTTGGGCGGGCCGGTGGTCCCCGACGTGTAGATGAGGGTGAGGAGGTCCTGGGGCCCGACCGCCTGCCAGGCCCCGTCGAAGTCGAAGTCGGGCGCGCCCTGCTCCATCAGCTTGTCGAGTGAGATCGTCCCCTCGGGCCAACCGTCGATGCACACGATCTGGAGGTTGTCGCCCCCGGCGGCCTGCAGGCGCTCGACGAAGGCCGCTTCGCAGACCATGACCGAGTTGCCGGCGTTGCCGAGGATGTAGGAGATCTGCTCGGCCGAGGACGTGTTGTAGAGCGAGAAGGGTGTCGCCCCCAGATGCATCGCCGCCGTGTCGCAGAGGTAGAACTCGGGGCGGTTGACCATCATGAGCCCCACGGTGTCACCCCGGGACACGCCGAGGGTGGCCAGTCCGGCGGCGATGCGCCGCACGTAGCCGGCGTACTCGGCCCAGGTGATCTCCAGCGCCTCCCCGTGGATCCGCAGCGCCGGCCGCTCCGGGTGGGCGGCGGCGGTGCGCTGGAACGCCTCGCACAGGCTCTTGGTCTCGGTCATGGTCGGCATTCCTTTCAAGGCCGGGCCCTGAGACGGACGGGAAGCGACTGCAGCCCGCGGAGGAACACACCCTGCCCCCACGGCGGGTGCTCGTCCAATAATTGGATGGAGGCGGTTCGTTCGGCCAGGCGGCGGAACACCGCCTGGCCCTCGAGGCGGGCGAGCTGGGCGCCCAGGCAGTGGTGGATCCCCCAGCCGAAGCTGAGGGGCTGGTTGTCGGCCCGCCCGACGTCGAAGGTCTCGGGGTCGGCGAAGCGCCCGGGATCGCGGTTGGCGGCGGCGGTGAGGACGAGCACGAACTCGCCGGCGTCGATCACCCGGTGGCCGAGGTCGATGGGCTCGAAGAGATACCGGCCGACAAGCCGGACCGGGCTGTCGAAGCGCAGGATCTCCTCCACCGCCGAAGGGGCCAGGCCGGGGTCGGACCACAGCCGGGCCATCTCGCCCGGGTGGCGGAGCAGGGCCAGCAGCCCGTTGCCGATCAGGTTGGTGGTGGTGACGAACCCGGCGCCGAAGATGAGCGATGCCGTGGTCAGCAGCTCGGCCTCGGACAGGCGGTCCTCCCCGTCCCGGGCGGCGATGAGGGCGGAGAGGAGGTCCGATCGGGGGGCGGCCCGGCGTTCGGCCACCAGGTCGGAGAAGTAGGCGTCGATGGCCGCTTCGGCCTGGGCGGCCCGGTCCACGGCCTGCCAGTGGGCTTCGTCGGTCTCCCCGGAGAAGGTGTCGTAGAACAGCTTCCGCAGCCGGTCCCGATCCGCCTCGGGAACCCCGACGAGGTCACCGATGACCTGGATGGGCAGGCGCAGGGCGAGGGTGTCCATGACGTCGGTGTCGCGGGCGCCGATCATGGTGTCGAGGCAGCCGTCCACCAGGTGGGTGATGCGGGGCCGCAGGTCCTCGACCCGGGGGGCGGTGAAGACCCGGCTGACCAGCCGCCGCAGCCGGCCGTGGTCGGGTGGGTTGGACCACAGCATCGTCTGGCGGGCCCGGCGGGTGATCCGCTGCGCCTGGGCCCGGCCGATGAAGAAGGGCCGGGCGCTGTGCACGCCGGCCGGCTTGCGCCCGGAGCCGGCGCCGAGGAGCACCTTCATGCAGTCGGCGTGGCGGGACAGGTACCACACCCCGTCGTGCTCGCTGCGGTGGACGGGGGCCTGCTCCCGCAGGGCCCGGTAGAGCGGGTAGGGGTCGGGGTGCCCGCCGCCCCCGCCGAACAGCTCGGCCAGCGCCTCGTCGGCGCGCACAACCACCTGGGTTCCCATGGGGACCACGATCCTCCCGGCGTCGGGCACGGAACTCACCGGCTCATGACACACCGAAGGTGACGGAGCCGACACTTGCGGCCGTCGCCCCGGCCAGCACGCCGAGGAAGCGGTTGGTCTCCGCCTGGCTCTGCTGGGCGGCGCGCACCCAGGCTCCCATCCCGTCGTCGAGCGGCTCGAGGGAGGCCAGGCGGGCGTTGAGCTCGTAGCCAGGCCCGGCGGCCCGGTTGCGGCG
>JBOGFE010000011.1:0-5504 GCA_050741935.1 Acidimicrobiia bacterium
AGCGCCGGCCCGCTGGTGATGCGGAAGGCGACCCCCATCTCGGCGGCCACGATTCCGGCCATGGTGGTCTTGCCCAGCCCCGGGGGCCCGGCCAGGAGCACGTGGTCGGCGGCCTGGCCCCGGGCCCGGGCCGCCCCGAGCACGATCTCGAGGTGCTGCTTGAGGGCGGGCTGGCCCACGAACTCGGCCAGGCGCCGGGGCCGCAGCGGGGTCTCCTCGGCCGCCTCCGCCGGTTCGGCGCCCGGGTGGAGGACCTCCTCACGCACGGGAGGCTCCGTTCGCCTGCGGGGCGACATGCAGGGGGACACCCCCGGGCCCCCGGGCCAAAGCAAGCAGCTTGAGGGCGTCGCGCAGCATGAGCTCCACCGGACCGTCCTCGGGGAGGCGCAGGAGCACCTCGCGCACCTCGGCGGGGTCGTAGCCGAGCCCGTCGAGGGCGGCCCGGACCTCGCCCCGGGCGTGGCTCGGACCGTCGGGACCCGACTCGAGGACGGGCAGGACGAGCTTGGCCGCCAGCTCGATCATGAGCCGCTGGGCGGTGCGCTTGCCCACGCCGGGAACCAGGGTCAGGGCGTCGAGGTCACCTTCGGCCACCGCCCGTCGCAGGGTGGCCGGCGAGTGGACGGAGAGGATGGCCAGCGCCAGCTTGGGGCCCACCCCGGACGCGGCCATCAGCATCTCGAAGGTGTCGCGCTGGTCCCGGTCGGGGAAGCCGTAGAGGGCGAGGGCGTCCTCCCGGACGAGCAGGTGGGTGAACAGGAAGGCCGGCTGCCCCGGCTCCAGGACGACCAGCGCCCCCGCCGGCACCGCCACCCGGTAGCCCACACCGCCCACCTCCACCAGCACCTCACCCGTGGTCGTCCGCTCCAGCACCGCCCCCCGCAGGGATCCGATCATGTCTGCTGCTCTCCTTTGCCCATGCTGGCGGCGATGGCCCGGGCCAGGCCAGGCACCGTGCCCCCGACCGCGGCGGCTTCGACCTCGCGGCGGGACCTGAACCGCCCGGCCGACAGGTGGCAGATGGCCAGGGCCAGGGCGTCGGCGGCGTCGGGCGGGCGGGGCACCTCGGCGAGGCGCAGGAGGCGGGTCACCATGGCCTGGACCTGCGCCTTGGGGGCACTGCCGTAACCGGCCACCGCCTGCTTGACCTCGTTGGGGGTGTACTGGCACACCTCGACCCCGGCCCGGGCGGCCACCGCCAGGGCCAGCCCGCTGGCCTGACCGACGGCCATGGCCGTGCGCACGTTGACCTGGAAGAACACCCGCTCCACGGCCACCGCCACCGGGCGGACCTCGGCCATCAGCGCCTCCAGCTCGGCCTCCAGGGCGGCCAGGCGCTGGGGGAGGGGCATCGACGGCGGTGTCCGGATCACCCCGCAGGCGGACGCGGCCAGCGTGTTGCCCTCCTCGATGACCGCCCCGTAGCCGCAGCGGGATATCCCGGGGTCGATCCCCAGCACTGTTCCGAACATCGGTTCGATCCTACCGCCGGGGTGTGACAGCGAGGTGGCAATTCGTCCCCTTCGCCGGATGGCCAACGGGGAGCGAAATCCGGACAAACGTTTCCCTTCCGGGCATAGCTGTAAGGCCGGCCCAGCCCCGGCAGGGAAGGACTCCGGGCGTATCGAACACGTGATTGACGTTTTCTTTACGAAACGGCAAAGAAGGGGTGTCCGATGGCTGATCAGTCGACCCTCAAGTACCGGTCCCTGGAGGGACGCCGGGTGGGACTCTCCCTGACCGGCGGAGCCCGCATCGACGACTGCCAGGTGATCTGCGCCCCCCGCCACGGGACCTCGACCCTGTGGGTGCTCCTCCCCGACGGTGCCGACGCCTTCATCCCGCTCGCCGCCGTGGTCGAGATCTGGGAAGTGGCCGGCGCCGCCGCCTGAGCCCGACCTACTAGGGGTTCAGCGCCTCCAGGTCCTCGGGGGTGTCGACGTCGGCCGAGCTGCCGGTGTCGTCGCAGGGGACCTCCACGACGTCGTACTTCTCCAGGAGTGAGCGCGCCCCCTCGTCGCCGGAGAGGGACATGGCCTCGGGCCAGTGCTCCCGGCCGATGACCACCGGGTGGCCCCACACCCCGTCGTAGGTCGCCACCACCAGGCCCGCGCCCTCGCGCCGCGCCGCCGTGACCCGCCGGTAGGCCTCGGGGCCGATGCGGGGCTGGTCGGCCAGGGCCACGGCCGCGGCCACCACACCCTCGTCGCCGGCCAGGGCGGCGAGACCGGCCCGCAGGCTGGTGGCCATGCCCTCCTCCCAGTCCGGGTTCTCCACCAGGCGGACCATGGGGCCGGCGGCGATGGCCACCTCCTCGGCCCGGTAGCCGACGACCACCACCACCGGGCGCAGCCCGCCGGCGGCCGCCGCCCCGATGGCGTGGGCCAGCATCGAGCGGGGTCCGAGGCGGGCCAGGGGCTTGGGCTTGTCGCCGCCGAAGCGGCTGCCCCGGCCGGCGGCCAGCACGACGGCGGCCACGGTGGCCGGCGGAGCGATGGGCTCGTCGGGGAACTTGAAGGTGGCCGGGGCGTAGGCCTTCCGCGGCTGACCCTTGCGGATGCCCGAGGTGTACCCGTCGCTCATTGCCGCCCCCCTGGTGGCCCTCCTAGGACATGACCGCGGTGATGATGTCGTCGGGGATGTCGAAGTTGGCGTAGACGTTCTGGACGTCGTCGTGGTCCTCGAGGGCGTCGATGACCCGGAGGACCTTGCGGGCGTCGCCCTCGCTCTCCAGCGCGATGGCCGTGGTGGGGAGCATGGTCAGGTCGGCCGAGGCCATGGCCACGCCGGCGCCCTCCAGGGCCGACTTCACCGCCGTGAAGTCGGACGGCCCGGCGGTCACCTGCCAGGTGTCGCCCTGGTCGTCCACGTCCTCCGCGCCCGCCTCCAGCGCCGCCATCATCAGCTCGTCCTCGTCGACGCCGGCGGCCTTGTCGATGATGAACACGCCCTTGCGGTGGAACTGCCAGGCCACCGCCCCGGGCTCGGCCAGGGACCCGCCGCTCTTGGTGAAGATGTTCTTCACCTCGGCGGTGGTGCGGTTGCGGTTGTCGGTCAGGCACTCGGCGATCACGGCCACGCCGTTGGGGGCGTAGCCCTCGTAGGTCACGGACTCGTAGCTGACCCCTTCGAGCTCGCCCGTGCCCCGCTTGATGGCCCGCTCGATGGTGTCGAGGGGCACCGAGGCGTCACGGGCCTTGTCCACCATGGCCCGGAGGGTGGCGTTGGCCGAGGCGTCGCCGCCGCCCTCCCGGGCCGCCACCTCGATCTGGCGGATGAGCTTGGCGAAGAGCTTGCCCCGGGTCTTGTCCTTGGCCGCCTTCTGATGCTTGGTGGTCGCCCACTTCGAATGACCGCTCATCTCAAGGCACCTCGCTCAGGAATTGCTGGTGGAACCGTAGGTCACCGGAGAGTTCGGGGTGAAAGGCGCAGACTGTGACCCGCCCCTGACGGGCGGCCACGGGCTCGTCGCCGAGCCGGGCGACGACGTCCACGCCCGGCCCCAGCCGCTCGATGGCCGGGGCCCGGATGAACACGCCGGGAAAGGGGCCGCCGGCCAGGCCGTCGACCGTGAGGGAGGACTCGAACGATTCCCGCTGGCGCCCGTGGGCGTTGCGGCGCACGGTGATGTCGATGGCGCCCAGCTCCACCTGGTCGTCCCGGCCGTCGAGGACCTCGGCGGCGAGGAGGATGAGCCCGGCGCAGGTACCGAGGACGGGCAGCCCGCCGGCCAGGCGCTCCTGCAGGGGGCCGATCAGCTCCGAGGTGCGCAGGAGCCGCGACAGGGTGGTCGACTCGCCGCCCGGCATGACCAGGCCGTCCACCGCGGCCAGGTCCTTCGGCCGGCGGACCTCGACGACGTCGGCGCCGAGGGCGGCCAGGGACTCAGCGTGGGGCCGGAACCCGCCCTGGAGAGCGAGGACCCCGGCCTTCACCTGGAGGCTCTGCTCATGGCTCTTCGCCTTGCGGCTCATCGCTGTGCGGCCGGGGGCCCCTGCCCCAGCCGCGGCGGGGCACGCGTCGGGTTTTCACCAGCCGCGTTCCGCCAGCTTGAGGTCGAGCGTGGCGATGTCGTCGCCCTTCATGGGCTCGCCCAGGCCCCGGGACACCTTGGCCAGGATCTCCGGGTCCCGGAAGTGGGTGGTGGCCTCCACGATGGCCTTGGCCCGGGGCGCCGGATCGGCCGACTTGAAGATGCCGCTGCCCACGAACACGGCCTGGGCGCCCAGCTGCATGGCCAGGGCGGCATCCGCCGGGGTGGCGATGCCCCCGGCACAGAACAGGGGCACGGGCAGCTCGCCGGCCTCGGCCACCTCGGTCACCAGCTCCACCGGGGCCTGGAGGGTCTTGGCCCAGGCATGGCGCTCGGCCGGGTCGGCCACGGTCAGCCGGCGGATGTCGCCGGTGATGGACCGCAGGTGGCGGACGGCCTCGACGATGTTGCCCGTCCCCGCCTCGCCTTTGGAGCGGATGAGGGCGGCACCCTCCGAGATGCGCCGCAGCGCCTCGCCCAGGGACGTGGCGCCACAGACGAAGGGCGCCGTGAACGCCCACTTGTCCACGTGGTGGGCCTCGTCGGCCGGGGTCAGGACCTCGGACTCGTCGATGTAGTCGACGCCGAGGGCTTCGAGGATCTGGGCCTCGACGAAGTGGCCGATGCGGCACTTGGCCATCACCGGGATGGTGACGGCCGCCTTGATGGCCTCGATCACCGCCGGGTCGGTCATGCGGGCCACGCCGCCGTCGCGGCGGATGTCGGCCGGGACCCGCTCCAGGGCCATGACCGCGGTGGCGCCGGCATCCTCGGCCACCTTGGCCTGCTCGGCGGTGACGACGTCCATGATGACGCCGCCCCGGAGCATCTCGGCCAGCCCGCGCTTCACCCGGGCGGTGCCGGTGGTGCGCTCCTGGCTCTGGCCCATTGGGGGGTCCTTCCGCTCGTGGGGTTCGATGGGTCCCGAGTGTAGGACGCGCGTTCGTTGGGACGGCCCGGAAAGGCGCAATGAAGGGGGGTGGGCTCCGGCGCCGCGGTCTTGCTTCAGACCGTGGCGCCCATAGCGGACAACGCGGCCTGATCCGGGGAACTGTGCGCAGAGCTCGGTGTAGAACCGCGCATTCGACGCACAGTTCGTCACCCGGGCACCGGAAGCCGGTCCACGACGCCGTTCTGAAGTAAGCCCCCGACTCCGGCACCCCCCAACCCCTTCATCGCGAGTTCCCCCTCCCTGATCCCGAAGCGTGACCTCATCGACGCGACCCGTGGCTTTCCGGGCGGAAACGGGGCAATATGGGCCCCCGTGGACACCCAGCGCGAGCACCCCTCATCCTCTGCTTCCATGGCTCTTCGCCTGGCGGCTCATCGCCTTGCGACCGGGGACCCCAGCCCCGGCCGCCGGCCGACTGCGTCGGCCACGTTCACTTCGGCGAGCTTCGGCCTGCGCTGGCTGGTGGCCGTCGCCCTGCTGGGCGGGGTCGCCCTGGCGCCCGTGGCCCTGCCCCGGGCC
>JBOGFE010000012.1:0-15614 GCA_050741935.1 Acidimicrobiia bacterium
CCGCTGCGCCGGGGGCGGCCGAGGACGGGGGCGTCAGTGGCCGGCGGAGGGCCCGCCCGGAACAGGACCGCCCCGGCCTGCAGCACTTGTCCGGCTTCGACGTGGATCGGTTCCTTCAAGCGGTAGCCCTCCAGCGTCGTGCCGTTCTTGGAGCCGGCGTCGACCACGGCCACCGCCCCGGTGTCGGTCACCTGGACCCGGGCATGGACGGGTGAGACCGTGGGATGGTCGAGCACGACATCGGCGTCCGGCCCCCGTCCCACCATGTGGGAGCCCGGCGCCAAGGGAACGGTGTCGCCCGAACCCAGACCGCCGGCGACGGCGAGCTCGGCCACCGTTTCCGGCCCGGCCGTCGCCGGCGGCGGGCCGGAGGCGGGTTCGAGCACGGATCCCTGGCGAAGGGCTGCCTCGGCCAGCGGCGCGTCGTGCGGCCAGTACCGGCCGTCGACCAGCAGGCCGCTGGACGTTGCCTCGCCGGTCAGCGCGGTGTACAGGTCGCCGACCGTGGGGTGGCCCTGACCGACGTCGAGGTCGAGCTCCCGCTCGTCCCCCTCGACGATGAATGACACGTGCATGGCGCGCCTCCCGCCATTCAGAAGGGGAACCGGGGAAGGACTGGTGTTAGCGGGCGGCGGCTTCGAACGCCTGCCAACGGTTCCGCACCGCGGTGGCGTTCTGGCCCAGCGCCTCGGAGAGCGTGTTGAGGGCCTTGACGAAGTTGCCCGACCACTCCTGCTTGAAGCGGTCGGCCGCCGGGCCCGTCCACTGCGTGTTCTGGAGGGCCTGGTCGATGCGCGTCATGAGCTCCCGGACCGCCTGGCTCTCCTGCGACAGCCGCTGCTCGAGCTGCTGCATCTGCATGATGTCGGCGCCCTGCATACCCATGGGGACGCTCCTCTCTCTCCGCCGGGATGCCACCCGTGCAAACCGTCTTGATCCGGCAGCAAAGGGTCCCGCAGCGTTGTCGCGGCTGTCAACCAAGTTCACTGGTGGCGCGACCGGGGGGGCAGGTACGATGCCGGTGCCTGAGAGGCGGACGAGGGAGGCGGCGTCCCATGCCGACGCTCGAAGACACCATCGACTTCCCCGTGACCACCCTCAACGACCTGCTAGACGCGGACGCCAGAGTCGGTGTCGCCGCCGGGGCGGACGAAGAGAAGTACCGGAAGTGGGCCTTCGTCTCCACCGGTGCGGCCGGGATCCTGGCCGTCATCCTCCTGGTGGTCCTCGTCACCGGCACGGGCGGAGGCGGCGGCGGAGAGGGTGAAAGGACCGCCGACGCGCCAGCCGGGACTCGGACCGTGGCCTTCACCGTGTCGGGGGAGTTGACGAGCGAGATCAAACCGGGCGCCATTGCCAGCGTACTGAGCGACGGAATCGTGATCGCCAGCGGAGGGACCGTCCGCAAGATCACCGAGAAGGGTGAGGGTTACCTGGCGACCAAGACGGTCGAGATCGCCGTGCAGCCCGAAGAGGCGGACGCCATCGCCGCCGCCAAGGCTTCGCGGTCGAAGTTGACAGTCGAGGGTGGCAAACTCGAGAAGCCCACCCCGACCACGGCGGCCCCGGCGGCGGAGACGCCGGCGCCCACCGAGCCCGCTCCCGTGCCGGTTGAGCCGGCGCCGGCGCCCTCCGGCTGAACTCCCAGCGCTACCCTGGCTGACCTCAAAGACGGGACTTCAGGCGGCGGGAGAGCCGGCCCGTCGCCAGGAGTCCGGTGGCAAGCACCAGGAACGGTGCGTGGGCGCTACCGGTGCGGGCAAGGGTGCCCAAATCGCTTTCCTGTGCCCTGGCCCGGCGCGTCGCCGACGTGGAGTCTTCAGCGGGGCTCTCGGAGGATGACCGCGCCGCCGTCAAGTTACCCCCCGACGCGGGCGCTCCTGCGCCTTGTGACTCGGAGGGAAGTGCCGGCGTGGCCGGTGGCGCGACGGCGGCGCCGATGATGGTGATGGCTTCGGCTACGCCCCCCATCAGCGCGGCGCCGCACACCCCCGTGGCCGTGGCTTTGTTGGTGATCGTGCCGGGTCCGGAGTCGGGATCGACCTCGGCATTGATCTTCACCGTCTTCGTGTCGCCGGTCCGGATGGGCCCGATGTTGTCGAAGACGAGCGAGCCATCCTTGCCCCTGGTGGACCGGGGAAGCGTGGACACCGGCTTCCATCTCACCTCGGGCTCCGCGCTGGCGGCGTCAACGACCCGGACCATGTCTAGCACGCAGTCGTTGGGGTTCGAGACCGCCAGTGTCCACGACAGTGCCTCTCCAGGCTGTACCGACTCTGGAGTTGATGTCTTCGACACCTTGATGCCAGGGCATTGCACACCGCCCGGCGGGACCGCCAGTGCGAGTTCCATGTGACCCACTCGCAGCTCTGCCTCAAGTTCGAAGAGGCGCACTACGACGACATCAGCGGCGGCCGCCACCCGGGTGGGCGACTCGACGGGTTTGGAATCGGGTTCGCCACCGATCGCCCTGGGATCGCCGCCGATGCGGATGTCGCCGACGGGCTCGCCGTCGACGTAGATCCCGGTGCGGCCTCCGATCTCCCGGAGGCCGACCTCATCGACAACGTCCTTGCCTTGGACGAGGCGGAGGACGGGACGATCGTCGTTTCCGCCTTCAGGACCGAAGCTCAGACCTCCCCGACCGCCATCGGCGGCTGCCCGCATCACCCATTCGCCGCCGATCTCGATGGTGAATTCGACGTCCGTCTCCGGGAGCCGGAAGGTGATGGGGGCGATGGTCTGGCGGATCTCGGCCACGGCCCCGAAGCGTCCTGGCTGATCCTTGATCGGCGTCAGCCGGATGCCGGATGCGGAATGCGACACGGCCCGCGGCGGCTCGTCGGTACTGATGGACAGGATCGGTTCGGTGCTCTCACTCTCGGGGTCCGGGTCGACGAGGTCGGTGTCGTTGGCCGTACCCGACCCTCGGGCCAGGTCGTCGCCGATGACGCAACCGGTTGGAACGGCCCGGGCCGAGGCCTCAGCCTTGAAGCTGTCGGCCTTGAGTAGCGGGCTGGCGTCCGTCTGCGTCTCCTTGGTGACGGGTGCGCGCGATGGCGGGGCCTTGGCCTCTGCGGCGTCGAGGATGCTCAGGTCGACCTCCCCGCCGAGTGCCTCCGGGGGAGTGACCTCGACGGCTCGGCCCCGCCCGAATGCGTTCCCGGCGTTAAGAGTCGGGATGATCGGGCGCCCCAACTCATCGTTGAAAGCAGTCAGCGCCTGGGCGGCATACGCGGCATCCGAGGTCGCCAGGTCGATCTCCGCAGGGTTGTCCTCATCGGGCGAGAGCGCGGGATCGGTGTGGTAAACGGTCCCGGTCGCATAGGCGGCGAAGCCGTCGGCGGGCAGCTGCCCGAACGCGTCGTTGGCCGATGGGACGGCCACGGTAGCGGCGGGCAACTCGAGATCCACGGTGCCCAAGAGCGTGTGCTGTACGAGCTCCAACCCCGACCAGGTGGGGGCACCGTCCGAAGCTCGAGTGAGCAGCTCCCCCGGCGAGGGGACGCCGTCCGCCACTGGGATCACAGGGTCCGCCACCGAGGCGAGGGACGGAAGCGGCATGGCTGATGCGTCCGAGGCCCCGGCGAGCAGGGCGGCAACGGCGGCGATCAAGGCGAGATGTCCGTTTCGTGCTCGCATGCCACCAGTGTGTCCTCGAATGCACCGGGAAGCACGAGGCATTCTCCGTCGGTTTCGTCGGTGAACTGCTGTCCCCGGCGAGCGACCTGGCTCCTCAGGCTCGGACGGCGGAGAGCATGGCCTGGAGCTTGGCCTCCGTCTCGGCCCACTCGGCGTCGGGGTCGGAGCCGGCCACGATGCCGGCGCCGGCGACGAGGCGGGCGCGGGAGCCGTCGAGCTCGGCGCCGCGCAGGGCGACGGCCCACTCGCCCTCGCCGTGGGCGTCGACCCAGCCGACGGGCCCGGCGTAGAGCCCGCGGTCGAAGCCCTCGAGGGTGGCGATGGCGGCCAGGGCGGCGGGGCGGGGAATGCCGCCCACGGCCGGGGTGGGGTGCAGCTTCCCGGCCAGGGACAGGACCGACGGCGCCGGCGCCGCCAGGCGGCCCCGGACCCGGGTGGCGAGATGGGACACGGTGGGCAGGCGCACGACCTCGGCTCCGGCGTGATCGGGGCCCTCGGTGCACAGGGGGGCGAGGGCGTCGACGACGGCGTCCACCAGCAGGGCGTGCTCCTCGGCGTCCTTGGCCGAGTGGGACAGGGCGTCGACGAGGGCGTCGTCCTCGCCCGGCGTCGCCCCCCGGGCCACGGTGCCGGCCATGGGGCACGACTCGACCTCGTCGCCCAGGCGGCGCACCAGGAGCTCGGGGCTGGCGCCCACGAAGCCGCCGGCGGCGTAGGTGAAGCACGTCGGGTGGCTGCGGCCCAGGCGCTCGAGCAGGGCCCGGCGGTCGAAGGGCTTGTCGCCCTCCAGCACCACCTCGCGGGCCAGCACCACCTTGCGGACGTGGCCGGCACCGATGGCGCCCAGCACCCGGCGCACGTTGGCCGTCCACTCGTCCTTGTCGGGGTGCTCCTTGGCCGAGAACGACACGCCGTTCACGCCCCCGGGGGCCAACCCCGCCGGCGCCGGCACCCGGGCGGGGTCGATCTCGGTGATCCAGGCGGTGCCGGCGGCGTCCCGGCCCACGACCACGGCGGGGATGACCAGCTCGCCGGGCGACGAGTCGGAGAAGGGCAGGGCGCCCACGGCCAGCGGGCCGGTGCCGGGGACGTCGACGGTGTCGTCGATCTCGATGGCGGCGAAGAAGCGGGCCAGGTCGTCCGCCGCCTGCTCGAAGCGCCCGGCGCCGGGGCCGAAGGGGATGCGGGCCGCCACCCCGGCGGTGACGAGGCCGCAACCGTTGCGCAGCCAGGCGAAGCCGTCGGGACCGAGACGGCCGAGGAGATCGGCGACACCCTCGGGCAGCGGCCGCGTCCGGCTGGTGAGCAGCTTCACGAGCGCACCGCCGTCACCAGCTGGGCCAGGCCACCCGACAGCCGGGTGCGGCGCACGGAGCCGAAGCCCGCCTCCCCGAGCAGCCGGGCCAGTTCGTCGGGCGCCGGCAGATAGGCCACCGACCGGGGCAGGTAGCGGTAGGCGGCGCCGTCGGAGAGGACGGCGCCGATGAGGGGCACCACCCCGCCGAACCAGACCCGGTGGCCGGCCCGCAGAAGCGCGGAGGGCGGGGTGTCCACCTCCAGGAACGCCACCGTCCCGCCGGGGCGCACCACCCGGGCACACTCGGCGAACACCGGCGGCAGGGAAGCGAAGTTGCGCAGGGCGAAGCCGCACACGAGCCCGTCCGCCGCCCCCGTTCGCAGCGGCAGCGTGAGGGCGTCGCCCCGTACCAGCGGCGCCGGGACGGGGCCGGCGGCGGCCAGCATCCCCGCCGAGCGGTCCACGCCCACGGGCACGAGGCCGGCCCGGCGCAGCTCCCGGCACAGGTCCCCGGTGCCGCAGGCCAGGTCGAGGACCACCGCCCCGGGCGACAAACCCAACCCCTGCACCGTCCGCCGGCGCCAACCCACGTCCAGGCCCAGGCTGATGACCCGGTTGCACAGGTCGTAGCGGGGGGCGATGGCGTCGAACATGGCATCGACGGCCGCCACCTTGGCCTCGCCGGTGGGCAGAGTGGCAGCGGCGCCCGGCTTCATCGGGTCCTCGCCGCCTCGGCCCCGACGGCGGCCAGCTCCGAGGGCGCCCCCACCGACTCGAG
Source organism: Acidimicrobiia bacterium (assembly GCA_050741935.1). Lineage (GTDB taxonomy): Bacteria > Actinomycetota > Acidimicrobiia > IMCC26256 > BP-133 > CAWBJP01. The sequence continues at coordinate 5,718 of JBOGFE010000012.1, forward strand.
ATGCTCCTGGGCCACCTGGAGGAGGACCCGCCGGAAGTGGTGGGCCACCAGCTCGCTGACGGCCGGCAGGAGGGTCCGGAAGGACTCCACCAGACGGTCCGCCTTCTCGTCCTCGGGCAGGTCGGAGGCCCGCAGCGGCTGGCGCACGGAGACGTCGAAGAGGTCGACCGCCTGGGCCGCCACCTCCCGCATGGCGCCGTGGTGCCGGCGGGCCAGGTCGAGCAGGCCGGGCAGGGGCAGGCCGGCCTGCAGGAGCCGCAGGCCGGCGGAGACGATGCGGACGTCGTCGGCCGTGTACCGGGGCTCGCCCTCGTGGAGGCGGGGGACCAGCAGCCCCTCCCGGGACACCGCTTCGATCAACGGCAGGGGCACGCCGGAGCGCTCGGCCAGCTCGGCCACGGTGAGGAACTCCTCGTCGCCCGAGCCGGCCTCGGCCACGGCCGCGGCCAGCGGCTCGTCGGCGGCGTCGAGCTCCCCGGAGAGGAAGCGGCGGATGACGGCCAGGGTGAACCCCCGCCGACGCAGCTCCTTCACCCGGTCCATGCGCTCCAGGTGGTCGGCGGTGTACCAGGCCACCCGGCCCTGGCGTTCCGGCGCCGGCAGGAGGCGCTGCTTCTGGTAGAAGCGCACGGTGTCCACAGACACGCCGCTCCGCCCGGCCAGCTCCTCCACGCGCATCCGCATGAGTAGACATTCTAGGAGCGATCACTCCCACGATCGCTAATGGCCTGTCCCGCCACCGCGAATCGACGAAAAGACGAGCGCCGTGAAGAGGGTAGGGGGTCTCAAGTGGGCGGCTGACTTCAGAACGCCCGCCGCCGTCCGGTTCACACACGCGCACTGAACGGCCAAACCGGACAAATCGGGCGGCGCAACGGAACTGTGCGCAGAAAGTGGCGCCCACGGGCACCGCGTGCGCACAGTTCGAAATTCCGGCCCCCATCTTCCATGCGTCTTTTTGCCCTCCTGGGGGGTGGTCGGCCGGGGTCCGCGCGTCCCTGAGGCGAGCGTGTGAGGATGGACGCGGCGGGGAAGGATCAGGTACTTCCCAGATATCGTTGGACCCGCTCACAGTCGGAGGCGACGGGGAATGACCGCCGAGGCACGCGAGGGACTGCGGTTGCCGGACGCTCGGCGCCGGGCCGCCGTCCGCGCCCTGGCCGTGTCCGCGGCCATGGTGATGGCCGGCGTGGGCCTGGCCGTCCTCGACCGCGGCGCTCGCACCCGCATCGTCACCGCCCCGCAGTCGCCCGCCACCCCGGCCGTGCCCGTCGACGTCGTGGACCTGCCCGCCGGGACCCCGTCGACCATCCTCGGCCTGTCGCCCGCCACCGGTGTCGTCGCCCTCATCGAACCCGCCACCGGCACCCCGGTGCGGGTGCTGGCCACCCACCCTCCGGCCGACGGTCTGGAGCTCCAGGGCGCGGCCCTCACCCCCGACCGCCGCCATGCCTTCTACGCCCTGGCCGGCGGGTGCGGCGAGGGTTCCATCTACCGGCTCCGCACCGACCGGCGCGACACGCCCCACCGCATCGGCTCGGGCATCTCGCCGGCCGTCAGCCCCGACGGGCGCTGGCTGGCCTTCGCCGCCCCCGGCCGCAACCGGCCCGACGGCAGCCGGGGCTGTCACAGCGTCGTCGTGATCCACGACCTGCGGGCCGGCCGGGAAGTCCGGCGGATCCGCTTCCCCGACGACGAGGTCCACCGCAGCGGCTTCTTCGTCGACGCCGCCTTCACCCGCCTGGCCTGGGCGCCGGACTCCCGGCGCCTGGCCGTCACCCACTCCTTCGAGGGGGATTCGGTCTCGGTGCTCGACACCGTCAACGCCCGGGACCTGACCGAGACCACCGAGGTGGTCGTCCCCGACGGCGGTGGCGACTCCCGCCACCCCACCTGGCAGTCCTCCACCGGCAAGCTGGCGGTGGTCAACTCCGCCTTCGCCTGTTGCTTCGACGACGCCTACACCGGCCCGCCCCGGACGCTGCTCCTCGACGTCGACAGCCGCATCTCCGTCGACCTCCTACCCGAAGGCATGGCCCCCGCCTGGCTCGACTTCGACGCCACCGGCGAGCACCTGCTCTACGCCGACGGCGGCAGCCTGTACCGGCGCAGCCGGGGCGGGGAGCCCGCCCTGGTCGCCCCCGGCGTCACGATCGCCGACTGGTAGCGGGCGTCCCCGCCGCCGGGCCCTTCGGCCGCCGGCCGAGCGCTTCGAAGCGGGAGAACGCCGCCACCAGCACGGCCAGGATGGCGCCGGCCACCCCCAGCCACAGCGGCCGCTCCGCCCACCAGCGCGCCGAGGGCGTGGCGTCGTGGCCGAAGCCGAGCGGCCACAGCAGGAGGATGGCGAGGAGGAAGGCGGTCATGTGCCACAGGAACAGGGTCATGATCGACCCGTTGACGGCGATGGTCGCCTTCCACACCCCGGGCCGCTCCAGCCACCGGCTGAGCGCCGGCCGCACCAGCATGACGAGGCCGATGAGCCAGAAGCCCACCAGCAGGTAGCACAGGGTGGGCGGGTAGGCGTTGGAGACCCGTTCCACGTCGGTGCCGAGCAGGCTGCGGGGATAGTGGCCGATGCCCGGGAACCACCGGAAGCGATCGTCGCCGAAGGGCTCGAACACCCACGGGTTGGTGAGGAGCACGAGCCCCGACAACCCGGCCGCGGCCATGGCCGCCAGCCGGCGCCGGGGCCAGCGCAGGATGCTGCCGTCGCCGTAGAAGTGGCCCAGCTGGTGGGGGAGGAGCAGCACGAACACGACGTTGGAGTAGCGGAACCCGGCCTGGCCGCCGATGAAGCCGATCAGGTCGCAGACCACCGCCCCGACGGCCATGACCGCCACCACCCAGCCGCCGAAGCGCCGGTGGAGCCGGACGGTCAACGGGCTGAGGGAGACGACGAGCAGGTACACCCCCAGGAACCACAAGGGCCCGAAGGGGATCGTCTGCCCGGGCGGCCGCACGCCCCGGAGGAGGACGAGGTCACCGATGCGGGGCCCGGTGGGGGCGCCCGTGCCCGTCAGGTGGAGCCCGACCTGGATGACGGCCCACACGGCCAGGAAGGCGAGGGACGGCGCCAGCAGGCGGCGGAGCCGGCCGCGGATGAAGGCGCCGGTGGGCAGGCCCTGGCGCCGGGCCGACTCGTAGGCCACCAGGTTGGAGTAGCCGCCCACGAAGAAGAACACGGGCATGACCTGGAAGACCCAGGTGGCCAGCCACAGGCCGGCGCCGAGGCCGAGCACGCTGGTGGATCGGATCACGCCCCCGTCCCAGGCGATGAGCGAGATCGTCCAGTGGCCGATCACCACCACCACGATGCTGGCCGCCCTCAGGAAGTCGACGTAGCGGTCCCGGCCCGCCGGCGTGGCCGCCACCATGTCGTCGAGGCGGGACGCTCCGGCCACCCCGAGATCCCCGGTCAGGAGGTGCCCAGGAGGCTGGGCAGGGCCCGGGCGAAGTCGCTGCGCTTGAGGACCTGGTCGGCCCCGGCATCCCGGGCCGCCTGGAGGACGTCGACGGCCACGTGCTCGCCGTAGGCCACGACGACCACGCCCGCGGCTCTGGCCGCCGTCACCGCCTCGAGGGCGCCGCCCCCCGCCACCATCAGGTCGATGATCACCAGGTCGGTCCCGGGCAGGGCGGCGGGGACGTCGGCCGCCCGCCGTACCATCCGGCAGTCGTGGCCCAGGCTGGTGGCGGTGTCCCGCAGCCGGGTCGAGAACATCAGCTCGTGGATGCAGCCGAGGATCTTCACTCCCGACACGGTACCGTCGTAGGCGGAACGGCCGAGCGTGGGGCAGGGCCCCGGGGCTCAGGCGACGAGGTTCGCGCATCCACGCATCGGAGGAGCCGGGCGCAGGGACCCGGCGGGGAGGAGACCAACGGCCGAGCGTGGGGCAGGGGCCCCCACGCATCGGAGGAGCCGGGCGCAGGGACCCGGCGGGGAGGAGACATTGCATCCGATCGAGCGGCTCCGGTGGGTGGCACGGGCGCCCGAGGCCGATGTCGGTCTGGCCGCGGTGGAGGCGGCCGAGGCTCTGGCCGCCTTCGCCGACGACCCGCCCGGCCTGGTCATCGCCTGCCGCCGGCTCATCGAGCGCCGCCCGTCGGCCGGACCGCTGTGGTGGCTGGGTTCCCGGGTGCTGTGCGCCCTCGACCCGGTGGCCGAGGCCTACGCGGCCATGGCCGACCTGGAGCGGGACCCGACCGCCACCCTCCTGTCGCTGGAGCTGCCCGGCGGCACCATCGCCGTGGTGGGCTGGCCCGAGCTGGCCTCCCAGGCGCTGCGCTCGGCCGAGCGGGTGGCGGTGGTGGAGCCGAGCCCAGGGCGCGGGGTGTCCCCGAGATACGGGGACGGGCGGCGGCTCCTGCGCCGGCTCGAGCACCTGGGTATCGACGCCCGCATCGCCGGGCCCGAGGCCGCCGCCCGGCGCGCCGCCCTCGTCCTCCTCGAAGCCCACGCCGCCGGTCCCGCCGGCTTCGTGGCCGCGGCCGGGTCCACCGCCCTGGCCCGCGCCGCCCGGGACGCGTCGGTCCCCGTGTGGCTGGTGGTCGGTGTCGGGCGCCGGCTGCCCGGTGCCCTCTTCGACGCCCTCACCACCCACCTCCACCTCGACCCGGGTGACCCCGAGGTCCTGGCCTGGGACGCTGTCGAAGAGGTGGCCGGCCCGGGGGGCCGGGTGGCGCCGGGCACGGCCGCCACCGGATCGCGCTCCGACTGCCCGGTGGCGCCCGAACTGCTGCACCTTCCCCACTAGTCTCTCGACGGTGCCCGAGCCTCCTGCCGCCGACGGCGCCCAGCCTGATCCCTCGGGGACACCCCCGGCCCCGGGCCCGGCGCCTGCCTCCACCCGGGTGGTGCTCCTCCGCCACGCCGTCACCGCCGAGACCGGGCCGATCCTGTCCGGGCGCCGCGCCGGCATCGACCTCTCCGACACCGGCCGGTCCCAGGCCGACGGCGCCGCCACCCGCCTGATGGGCCTGCCGGTGGCGGCGATCTACAGCAGCCCGCTGGAACGCTGCCGCCAGACCGCCGAGGCCATCGCCGCCCGGCACGACCTGCCCGTCACCGAGATGGCCGGCCTGGCCGAGGCCGACTACGGCGAGTGGACCGGCCAGAAGATCGAGGACCTGCGGGGCAGCGATCTGTGGAAGCTGGTCCAGGTGACCCCTTCGGCGGTGCGCTTCCCCCAGGGCGAATCGGTCCGGGAGATGCAGTCCCGGATCGTGACCGCCCTCGAAGAGGTGGTGGCCGCCCACCCCGGCGACCTCGTCGTCGTCGTCTCCCACGCCGATCCCATCAAGGCGGCCGTGGCCCACTTCACCGGCGTCCACCTCGATCTGTTCCAGCGCCTGTTCGTCTCGCCGGCCAGCTGCACGGTGCTGCGCTTCGGCCCCGGCGGCGCCGCTCTGGTCAAACTCAACGACACCGGGACCATGACCGACCTCGTGGAAGAGAAGCGGGAGCAGGCGGGGGCGACCACCGATGCCTGAGATCAGCTTCGACCCCGTCGACACCATCGCCGCCGGGGCGGTGGGCGAGCCCGGCCACCGCACCTTCTACATCCAGGCCGCCCGCGCCGGCCGGGTGCTCTCCGTCCTGGTGGAGAAGCAACAGGTGGCCGTCCTCTCCGAGCGGATCGGCCACCTGCTCGACCAGGTCGCCGAGCAGTTCCCCGGCGAGGAGAAGGAGGCGGACCCGGACGCGGGGGTGCTCGAGGGCGACCCCGTCCCCCTGTTCCGGGCCCAGGCCATCGGCATCGGCTACGACCCCGGCCGGAGGATGGTCGTCCTCGAGCTCCACGAGCGTCCGGTCGAGGACGACGAGGAGGACGAGGGCGACGAGGAGGACGGCCCCCCCGTCGCCCCGCCGGAGCCCGAGCCGGCCGTTGTGGAGGCAGAGGCCTATCTGGCCCGCCTCTACATCACCCTCGGTCAGGCCCGGGCCATGGCCAGCCGGGGGATGGAGGCGGTGGTGGCCGGCCGGCCGCCGTGCCCGCTGTGCGGCGGCCCCCTCGATCCCGAAGGGCACGTCTGCCCCAAGCTCAACGGGCACGGCCAGCCGCCGGCGTGATCCCCCCGGTGCTGGAACGGGGCGAGCTCGAGGTGCTGGGCCGCATGCCCTGGGCGTCCAACCACACCTACCTCGGGCGCCTGTGTCTGGACGGCCCCGGGGAAGGGGGTGTCCCCGAGAAACAGGGGCCCGGGGGTGTCCCCGAGAAGCAGGAGGCCCTCGCCGTGTACAAGCCCCGCCGGGGGGAGCGGCCCCTGTGGGACTTCCCCGAGGGCACGCTGTGTCAGCGGGAGGTGGCCTCCCACCTGGTGTCCGAAGGCCTGGGCTGGGCCATCGTGCCCCCCACCATCCTGCGCCCCGGCCCGCTGGGCGAGGGGATGGTGCAGCTCTTCGTCGACCACGATCCCGAGAACCACTACTTCACCCTGCGCGACGCCTACCGCGACCGGTTCCGTCAGTTCGCCCTCTTCGACGTGGTGATCAACAACGCCGACCGCAAGTCGGGTCACTGCCTGCTCGACGCCGACGGGCACGTGTGGGGCATCGACCACGGTGTGACCTTCCATCAATCGGTCAAGCTGCGCACCGTCATCTGGGACTTCGAAGGCGAGCGCATCGAGGACGATCTCGCCGCCGGCCTGGCCCGGCTCGACGATGGCCTCGACGGTGAGCTGGGCCTCGAGCTGGCCTGCCTCCTGGCCCCGGCTGACGTGGATGCCGCCCGGCGGCGGCTGAAGTGGCTGCTGTCCCGGCGGGTGTTCCCCTCGCCGATGACCGACTACCCCTACCCGTGGCCCATGGTGTGAGCCGGGGGGCCGCCGGTGGGCGGGCCGTCAGGCGGACAGGTCGCCGTTGCTGCCCGACACCGTCTGGCGGAAGAGGACGAGGCGCAGCTCGCTGCCCGTGGCGGTGGCCGAGACATCGGCCTCGTCGACCAGGGCCCGGATGAGCGAGATGCGGAACTCCCCGTCGGTGTCGGACTCGGGGCCGGCGACGGCGGAATCGAACGCCCCGGTGGGGCCGGCGATGGCCACCTCGAGCCGGTCCGGCCCGTCGTGGCAGCGGAGCCGGACCCGGGCCGGCCCGTCGGCGCCGGACGCTCCGAAGGCCTCGATGGCGCTGGTGCAGGCTTCGGAGACGACGATGCGCAGGTCGTCGACCCGGTCGTACTCCAGCCCCGGCCGCACCCCGGCCAGGGCGGCGACGGCCATGCGGGCGATGCCGACGAACTCGGGGAGGGCCGGGATCTCGAGCTCGACGACCTGGGTCACGTGCCGACGGCGGCGTCGACCGTGTCGTGGATGGTGAAGACCTTGGTCAGCCCGGTGATCTCCAGCACCTTGAGGATGCGGCGCTGGGTGCAGACGAGCGACAGGTCTCCATCGTGGCTGCGGACCCGCTTGAGTCCCCCCACGAGTACGCCCAGGCCGGTGGAGTCGAGGAACTCGACCCCTTCCAGGTTCACGATGATGCTGCGGTGGCCCTGATCCACCAGCTGGATCAGCTGCTCCCGGAACTGGGGGGCCGTGTAGACGTCGACCTCACCCGTGACCGAGAGCACCGCATGCGAGTCGCGTTCGGCGACGTCCAGACCGAGATCCACCTGTCTGCCTCCTCACTGGGGCTTCCAACGCTAGACGCGACGAAACGGCAGGCGCGGGCCTGCCGCTTCGCTGACCGGGCTCAACGGTCCCGGTCGAATTTCTCCTTCACCTGGTCCACGGCGTCCTCGACCTTGTCCTTGGCCTGTTCCGCCTTCTCCTTGATGTCGGCGCCGATCCGGTCGGCCTTGCCCTCACGCTTCATGTCGTCGTCGTCGGTGAGGTCGCCGATCGCCTCCTTGGCCCGGCCCTTCATCTCATCCATGCCGCTACCCATTGCGTCGTCTCCTCGTGTCGTCGTCTCGGTCGGGGGTCAGCTGTGGGTCTGGTGCCAGTGGGGGTACCCAGGGCCAACCCGGGAGGAAACGTGCGACCGGCGGCTTCACGGCCCTTTGTCCGCTCCCGCCCGGTGCCGCAGCTGGGACAGGCTGCGGGCCAGGAGCCGGGAGACGTGCATCTGGCTGATGCCCAGGCGGTCGGCGATCTCCGACTGGGTCATCCCCCGGAAGAATCGCAGGTGGATGATCATCTGCTCCCGCTTGGGGAGGGTGGCGATGAGGGGCGAGAGGAGCATGCGCTGCTCGACCTCCTCCAGGCCGACCTCGTCGCTGCCGAGCTGGGCCGCCACCGGGCCCGGGGTGCGGTCCTCGTCGTCGTTGCTGGGCGCGTCGATGGAGCTGAACCGGTAGGCCCGTCCGGCTTCCATCGCCTCCAGGACCTCGTCCTCGGACACCTCGGCCCGCTTGGCGATCTCGGGGATGGTGGGGGAGCGGCCCAGCTCCTGGGACAGGGTGTTGACCACCGTGCCCATGCGCAGGTGGAGCTCCTGGACCCGGCGGGGGACCCGGACCGCCCAGCCCTTGTCCCGGAAGTGACGTTTGAGCTCGCCGACGATGGTGGGGGTGGCGAAGGTGGAGAACTCCAGGCCCCGGCCGGGGTCGAAGCGCTCGACGGCCTTGAGGAGGCCGAGGAGAGCGACCTGGACCAGGTCCTCGATCGGTTCGCCCCGGTTCTTGAACCGCCGGGCCAGGTACTCGGCCAGGCCCACCTGGGTGGTGACGATCTGGTCCCGCAGGGCGCGTTCACCGGTGGCGGCGTACTCCTCGAGCATGGCCCGGAGCTCGTCGCGCTCGGTTGCTTCGAAGGCCACGCCTAGCCGTCCGCTTCCCGGTGCTTGAGGAGGCGGAACCGGATCTCGCCGTCGCCGCCGACCACCTCGTGTTCGTCGACCAGGGCGGAGAGGATCTGCTCCGACAGATCGTTGGGCTCCGGGGACGGGCCGGGAAGGCGGGTGTAGCCCTCGATACTGATCGACCCCTCGCCCGACGAGTAGCGCAGCTCCATGGTGCGGTCCAGCTCGTCCTCCCCGACGAGGAGGAAGCAGAGCTCGTCGACGGCGATGCGCAGGTCCTCCACCTCGTCGAAGGTGAACCCCATACGACTGGCCAGGCCGGCCGCCGTCAGCCGCACCAGCCTCAGATACTCGGCCGCGGCGGGCACCACCAGGTGCACGTCACGGCTCGTGTCGATGCTGATGTCGCCCATGTCCCGCTCCTCGACCCGTCAGTGACTCGCACTATTCCCAGTTTCTGGAGGTTCGAATCAAGCCTTCGTGGGGGTAGGCACCACCCATGCGTGCGGGCCGCACCCTCCGTCTCGACGCCGTGCGCGGTCTGGCGGTGGCGGTGGTGGTGGTCTACCACTGCTTCACTCTGGCCGTGGCCGGCGCCCGCCCGGACGGCGCGGTGGGTCCCGGCTGGTGGCTGCTGGGGGCGGGCAGCCTGGGTGTCGACCTGTTCTTCGTGCTGTCCGGCTTCCTCCTGGCGGGAAGCTGGGAGCGTTGTCGGCGGCGCCATCCCGAGGGCGTGGGGGCGGCGCTGCGGGAGTACGCCCGGAACCGGAGCCTGCGGATCCTTCCCGCCTACTGGGCGTCGCTGGCCGTGCTGCTTCCCCTGGCCGGTTCCGCCCTGTTCTCGGCGCCCGACGGGTGGGGACGCGTGGCCCTGCTCGCCACCCTCCAGGGCTATGTGGTCAAGGATCTGCCGGGCCAGGTCAACCTCGTCTACTGGAGCATGACCACCGAGGTGCACTTCTACCTGGTCCTGCCGGCGGTGGCCTGGGTCCTGCGTCGCCACGGCGCCCGGGTGCTCCTGCCCGCCTGCCTGGCCACCACCCTGGCCTGGCGGCTGTGGGTCGCCGGTGACCTGCCCGACAGCTGGCTGCTCGGCCGGCTGGATCAGTTCGTGGCCGGCATGGTGGCCGCCGGGCTGGTGGCCGCCGCCG
>JBOGFE010000013.1:0-1914 GCA_050741935.1 Acidimicrobiia bacterium
GCGGGGTTCCCGGCGGGGGTCGCGGCAGCCGCGGCCGGCGAAGGTGAAGCGGGGGGTCGGTCGGACGGAAACGGTGCGGGGCATGCGGTGCTCCTGGGAAGGGGACGGGAAGGACGCCGCCAGCATCCCCTCCGCACGAGATGTCCGGCATCGGGCGGATGCCGTATTCGCACCCTCGAAGCGCCTTATTTGCACGCCACGGCCTTTCTTGACCGGTGCGAAGAGGGGCGGTCAGAGTGGCGCGTGTCCGCCGCTCCGCCTTCCGCCTTCGTGGGCCGGGAGGCGGAGCTCGCCCGGTTGGTGGCGGCGCTGGAGGACGCCGCCGCGGGGCGGGCTCCGGCCGTGGTGGTCGAGGGCGAGAGCGGGGCCGGGAAGACCCGCCTCCTGCGGGAGTTCGCCGCGCTGGCGGCCGAGCGCCGGGCGACGGTCCTGTTCGGGCGGTGCGTCGACTGCGGCGAGGCGGGGCCGCCCTACTGGCCGTTCGTCGAAGCCCTCCGGCCCCTGTCGCCCCCGGGCAACCGGGCCCAGGAGCACGGTGGCGGCCGGGCGGGGTACTTCGCCGAGGTCCTCGGCCGGCTCGAGGGCGCGGGGCGCCACTCCCCCACGGTCCTCCTCCTCGACGATCTCCACTGGGCCGACCGGTCGACCCGGGATCTGCTCGGCTTCCTCCTGGCCCATCTGGCCGGCGGGCCGGGCCCGCTGGTGGTGGTGACGGTGCGGAGCGAGGCGCTCGTGCCGGGGCATCCGCTGGTCTCGCTCCTGGCCGAGCTCCGCCGGAGCCGGCGGGCGGAGTTCCTCCCGCTCGACCCGCTCGGGAAGAGCGACGTCGCCGCCCAGGTGACCTCGATCATCGGGAAGAGCCCCGAGCCCGAGCTGCTCGACGAGATCTGGTCCCGGTCGGAAGGAAACCCGTTATCTGTGGGCGGGGCCTGCTGTCAACGGGTGTGCGTTCCCTGTTCCTTGGCGGTGTCTGAGGGCCGCGTTGGGCTATGTCGGTCTGGTGGGGACCGGCGGCATCTGTGGCCCGGAGCGAAGGTCAGTTCGTGGGCGACTCCTTGTGGGAGAAGGGCTGTCGAGGAGTCGGCGGCGTGCGCGGGACGCCCAGCGTTATCTCGGTGCTCGGGACGGCGTTGGTCCCGGCGACGTCATGCTGATGGGGTGCCCCCGCGCGTGGGGGTGTGCGGACGCTCATTGTTCTGGGGTCGTCCATCCGCCGGGGCGGTTGGCGACGTGGGTTGCCGGGAGCCGGCCGCACAGGTCATGACAGGTTCGGGCTGAACGCGCCACGCCGGGATCCTCGGTCAGCCGACGGGTTCGTAGGCGGCGTCACCCAGTTCGCGCAGGGTGTGGTAGGAGCGGCGGGCGAGTTTGCGGGCCACGGACATCGCGGCCCGGTTCCCACCGAGACGGTCTTTGACGGCGGTGTAGTAGTCGTGGTCGGGGGAGGTGGCTCGGGCTCCGCACTTGCCCGCTTCGTAGAGTGCCCACCGCAACGTGGGTGGCCCCTGGCGGGCCAAGCGGGCCCGGCCGGTGCGTTTCCCGTCCGAGGAGTGGACGGTGACGTCGAGGCCGGTGTGGCGCACCGCCTGGTCCGAGGAGCTGAACCGGCGGGGGTCGCCCATCTCCGACCACACCGCCACCGACACCACCGTGCCGATCCCGTAGTGGGCGTCGATCAGCGCCCGGCAGCCCCGCTGGCGGCGGGCGAAGGCGCCCAGGTCCCGGTGCAGCGGGACGAGCTCGGCGGTGGCGTGGTCGATCATCCGGTAGGCGACGGCGATCTGCTCACGGGCCGCGGCGGTGAGCCCGGGATCAGCCAGGATCTCGTCGCGGACCTTGACCAGCGACTGCTCCACGGCGGGCAGACCATGATGGAAGAGCACGGCGTGGATGCGCTGCTCCCACTGGCGGCGC
>JBOGFE010000014.1:0-2497 GCA_050741935.1 Acidimicrobiia bacterium
GTGCTGCTCCCGCTCCCGGAACTGGGACGGGGCGCCGGCACCAGCCGACGGCGCCGCCGGCGCCTCGGCGGCGGGCGGGGTGGAGCCGTCGGGTCCGCGGGGCGACGGCGCTCTGCCCGGGGGCGCATCGGGAGCGGCGACCTCGGCCACCGCCTCCGCCTTGGACCGGTCCTCGGGCCCGAAGGAGAACCGCGGGGGCGCGGCCGGCGCCTGGGCCTCGGGGGCGGGCGCGGCGGCGGGAACCTCGGCGGCGGGAGCCTCGGCGGCCCCGGACCGGGTGGAGGCGCCGTCGCCGGCGTCCCCGTCGCCGTTGCCGGCGTCCTTCTTGCGGGTGGCCCGCTTCTTCGGCTTCTCCCCCGACGGCTCGGGGATGCCGTTGCCGCTCGTGGCCGCGGCGAGGATCGCCTCCACCAGATCGGCCTTGCGCAGCCGGGTGGCCCCCCGCACGCCCATGGCCGACGCGATCTCGTGCAGCTGCTCCCGATCGCGGCTGCCGAGCATGGCCCGTTCGGCGGCGAACTCGGTGTTCTCGGGAGCGCCCCGCTCCCCGGTCGTGGTACTGCTCATCAGTTGGGTTTCCTCCTGGCTCCGTTTTTCTTGTCGGGCAACGCCTCCATGGCCCGGCTCACCACCAGCTCGATCACCTGGGACAGGGTCGAGTCGAGGTTGTAGGAGGGCACGAGGGGCACGCCCCGTTCGAGGGCCAGCGACTTCACGTAGCGCTGGATCTTGCGGATGCTGTCGAAGAAGTCGAGATAGCGGTCCGACGGCCGGCTGCGGGTCTCGTGGGCCCGGAGCATGAAGTGGGAGCGGTGCACCTCGACGTCGTCGGCGGTGATGACGAGCGGCACGACCACGGCGTCGGGGAAATCGGTGTAGTTGATGAACCCGGGGACGACGTGGGCGCCCTCCACGATCAGGTCGGTACCTTCCATCATGGCCCGGCGGATGAGGGCGTGGATGCCCGGGGTGATGACCGAGACCTGCTCCCGGAAGCCGATGATCACCGGGTCGGCGCTGCGGGGGATGGGATGGCGCACCAGGTGCACGGCGTCGAAGGAGGACGTGTGCAGGGTGGGCATCAGCTCCTCGGAGAACATGGCCCGCATGACCTCGCGGATGGCGTCGGTGGGGATGATGCGGGTGATGCCCAGGCGCCCCGCCAGCTGGGTGGCGATGGTCGATTTGCCCACCCCGGTGGCGCCGCCGATGAGGATGACGAGGGGCTTGTCGAGCAAGTTGACCACCTGCCACTTGGCGAAGGACTCGGCGTAGCGGACGCCGACCTCCTCGACCAGGGTGGCCTCGGCCAGCTCGGCCAGCTCGGCCCGGGTGATGCTGTCGCCCTCCCGGCTGTGGAGCCGGTCCTCGATGCACTCGGCCACATGGAAGGCCCGGGCCGGGGACAGGCCGGTGGCCATGATCGAACTGGCCATCAGGCCCTTCGAGTACGGGAGGGCGTGCTCCTCGTCGGAGATCACGATGTGTCGTGGAGTCTGGGTCATGCACCCGTTTCCTGGAACCTACGTCCCTTTTGATGCAAACCGTTGCTTCGCCGTCTGGGCCAGGGAGAGAACGAGGTCCTCGAGCAGAAGGTCACCGCCGGTGACCACGAGTTGGTTGTCGGAGTAGACGACGCCCATCCCCCGCTCCAGGGCGAACCCGGTGGCGAGGTCGACCGCCGCAGCCTTGAGCTCGGTGACCAGCACGTCAGCCTGGCCGGCGGCGGCCAGCTCGCTGGCGAGTTGAGATCGGTTCGCCAGATTGGAGCTGTGACCGACGACCGTGGCGCCGTACGACTCGAGGTGAGCCGCCAGCGTCGCCGACACGGCCTCGGGAGCCGTGGTGGCGAAGAAGACGGAATGTCCGGAAATCGGCCCGAGTGGTCGCGGTCGGAACGTCGTGCGGATGACCGGAACCCCTGGGACCAGCCCCCGGATGAGATCCTCGAGGGCCGCCACCGCGCCCAAGTCGGCAAGCGGTTGTTCCGCCAGTGTAATCACCACCAAGTCGGCCAGCAACAAGGGGTATGCGCCCCAGTAACCCGTGATCAGCTCGGGGTCGGCGGTGGCCGCCACCACGCACACGGTGACGTCGGCCGCCGCCGGCGGGATGGCCGTCCCCGAGCCCTCGAACACCAGGATCGGCTCGGGCCGGGCGTTGGCCAGGGCGACGCCGGCGGCGAAGGTGGCGCTGGCCGGCTCGCCCACCAGCCCCCCGCCGCAACGCCTGGTGCCCACCGTCACGACGCCGGCGGTGAGGGCGTCCTCCAGGTGGTCGCTGGCCGCGTGGCGCCCGGAGCGCGACAGGGCCAGCAGGGCCTCGGGGGTGAGGGGGAACTCGGCCGGGTCGACCACCTCGGGCTCGACCGGGCCGCCCCGGCCCATGGCCACCACCACCGGCGGCGTGCCCATGTCCTTGAGGAGGCGGGCGATCTCCGCCGCCACCGCCGTCTTCCCCGTGCGCTTCCCGGTCCCGATGACGGCCAGCGACGGCT
>JBOGFE010000015.1:0-6480 GCA_050741935.1 Acidimicrobiia bacterium
CGCCCGTCGAGCCGGACCCGAGGCCGGGCGACACGTCGCCCGAGACCAGGCCCGCGCCGGGCGACAGCACCACCAACCGCGAGGTGGTGGCCATGAAGCTCGAAGCCTTCTGGCGCGAGTCGACGGCCAAGCTCCGCTGGAGCGCCTACACCGGTCCCGGCTTCGCCGCCTACCTGGTGCTGCGGTCCGACGCCCCGGCCGAGCCGACCTATCCCCTCGACGACCGCACCACGGTGGTGGCCCGGATCACCGACCCCAACGCGCTCCAGTTCCTCGACAACGTGCGCGACCCGGCCGGCCGCACCTACCGGGTGGTGGCCGTCGACGCGGAACGGCGCCTGCTGGGCCGGAGCCCGGCCGTCCGGCCCCAGCCGCTGCCGGTGACCAAGACCGACGCCGCCGCGCCCACGGCGTCGACGGCGGCCACCACCCGGGTTGCCTAGGATCGCAGCCCGCGAGAGAGGACGTGCGGGGGAGAGAGAGGAGATTCGGTGACGAAGCTCGTTGACATCGAAGGCATCGGCGAGAAGTACGCCCAGGCCCTGAAGGGCGCCGGCATCGACACCGCCGAGGAGCTGCTGAAGGCGGGGGGGACGGCGGCCGGGCGCGACGCCATCGGCGAGAAGTCCGGGCTGTCGGGGAAGCTCGTCCTGGAGTGGGTGAACCACACCGACCTGATGCGGATCAAGGGGGTCGGGTCCGAGTACGCCGACCTGCTCGAGGCCGCCGGGGTGGACACCGTCCCCGAGCTCGCCCAGCGCAACGCCGAGAACCTGGCCGCCAAGCTGACCGAGATCAACGAGGCGAAGAACCTGGTCGACCGCACTCCCACCGCCGGCATGGTCGAGGACTGGGTGGCCGAGGCGAAGACCCTGCCCCGGGCGGTGGAGTACTAGACCGAGCGGGCCCTGGCCTCGGCTCCGCCGGTGAGGGCCGAGGCCTCGGTGTCCAGCGCCGCTTCGGCCAGGAAGGTGAGCACGGCGGCGTTGAAGTCGGGCGCCGCCTCCACCAGGAGGCCGTGCCCCGCGCCCGGGATCTCGGCCAGGCGGGACCCCGGGATGAGGGCGGCGACCTCGGCGGCGTCGGCCGGGGGCGTCAGGCGGTCCTCGCCGCCCACCAGGACCAGGGTGGGCTGGGTGATGGCGCCCAGCCCGACGGCGGCATCGTCCGAGAGCTCGAGGAGGGCGTCGACCTGAGCCCGGAAGGCGTGGAGCGGCTGGGACAGGATCAGGGGCCAGATGAGGTGAACCCAGCCACCGAAGCGCCTGCCCGCCGGTCCCACCAGCCAGGGGAAGGCCCGCCGGGCCATGATGGGCAGCCCCCGGGTGCTGGCCACCTCGACCCAGGAGCTGAGCAGCTCCCGCCGCCACTGGTGGTGCCGGCAGGTCGTCCCGGCCATGATCAGCGACCGGACCCGCTCGGGGTGGACGACGGCCAGATCGGCGGCGGCGAAGCTGCCCATGGAGTACCCGAGCACGTGGGCCGAGCCGATCCCCTCGGCGTCGAGCACGGCCAGGGCGTCGTCGGCCATCTGGGCCAGCGAGTAGGGCCCCGGCGGCTTGTCGGAGCGCCCCGACCCCCGGTTGTCGACGGCGATGCAGCGGTACCGGCGCCCGAACACCATCCGCTGGCAGGCCCAGATCCGCAGGTCGGCGGTGAGGCCGGGGATGAGCAGCAACGGCTCACCGTCGCGCCGACCCCACGTCTCGTAATAGATCCCAGCTCCGTCGCCGGCGACCGCCGTCGGCATCGTTCCTGCGCCTCCGGGTGTGTCTGCTTACTTCAGTATCCGCTGCATTACCCGGATATGACGGTCAGGGCCCACAAAACGCTACAAAGCCGACGGTCAGCCCCCGAACTGTGCGCCGGAAAGGTCACAGGATGCCGCCTCCTGCGCACAGTTCCGCTCTTTCAGCCGAGCATCGTCCGGTCACCGGGTCGCCACCCGGGAGCCGGTTCGAAGTCGGGGTCGCGCTGGTGCGCCAGCCACGCCTCCGCCGCCGACTGGACCGCGGCGGGAACGGGCTGGGTCATGGCCTGACCGTCGAGCCCGGTCACCGTCTCACCCCCGGGATCGTGCACCCAGGCAAGGACGCGACCAAGGCGATCGCGCCTGAGATCCTCGGTCCCGCCACCACCGGGACGCAGAACCAGGATCACTTGGTACGGGCAGCCGTGGCGATCGACGGGCAGGCCTTCCGAACGCATGAGCAGCGAGCCGTATTGCGGCTTGGCTCTGGGCGACATGGTTCAAGGATAGAGGCCTCTGTGGGCGAGGCACGAGCGCTTGGAGGGGTGCGTCAGCCCAGCATCCGATCGAGCTCCTCCCGCACGTCCCGACACCCCCCGCAGATCGGCATGACGGTCTTGCCCGAGAAGCGGGGTACGGCCTCGCTCGGATCCAGCTCGATCCCGCAGTCCGAACAGGCGATCCGGTCGCCCGGCCCCCACCAGGGAACAGGCTCGAAGGCCGGGTCGCGCTGCTCCGCCAACCACTCTTCCGCCGCCCGTTGCACCTCCGGCGGAACGGGCTCCGTCAACAGCCGGCCGTCCGGACCACTCACCGGCCCGCAGCGCTCGTCCCGCACCCACGCCAGAGCCCGGCCGGCCTCGTCCCGCTTCAGATCAGTCGCCCCCCCGCCCGGCCCGAGCACCAGGATCACCTGGTACGGAAACCCGTGCCGGTCAACCGGCAGCCCCTCCCCGCCCATCAACAACGACCCATACCGCTCCCCATCCCCAACCCCCATCCCCCCACCATAGAACCGCCCCCAGCCCCCCGCCCAGAGCCGAACTGTGCTCCCGAACCGACCGTCACAGTCCCCCCGAAGCACAGATCCCCACGCCCCCTCGGGTGGGGTGGGCATCCCGGCCCCGCCGCGAGGGAGGGAGGGGGAGGTCCCCCGCAGCGAGGGAGGGAGGGGGAGGGGAGTTCCCGACGAAGGACGTGGTCTTGTCCGAGACCGGAGCCTCCGCTCACCCGACCGACCGGGCCCAGACCGGCCCCGACCCGGCTCAGCCCAGGGGCCGGAGGTGGGGGAAGAGGATCACCTCCCTGATCGTCGACACCCCCGCCAGCAGCATGGCCAGCCGGTCGATGCCGATGCCGAGCCCGCCGGCCGGGGGCAGGCCGTACTCCAGGGCGGTGAGGTAGTCCTCGTCGAGGGCGTGGGCCTCGACGTCGCCCAGAGCCTTGAGCTCGGCCTGGGCTTCGAAGCGGGCCCGCTGGTCGATGGGGTCGTTGAGCTCGGAGAAGGCGTTGGCCAGCTCCCGGCCGTTCACGATGACCTCGAAGCGCTCCACCAGGTCGGGGTCGTGGCGGTGGGCCCGGGCCAGGGGCGAGACCTCCCGGGGGTAGTCGAGGACGAAGACGGGGCCCCGCAGCGCGCTTTCGGTCGTCTTCTCGTAGATCTCGAGCACCAGCTTGCCCGGGCCCCAGGCGGGGTCGACGGGGACCTCGAGGCGCTCGCAGACGGCAAGGAGGTCTTCGACGGCCATGGCGGGATGCACGTCGACGCCGGCCTGCTCGGCCACCAGCTCGCGGAGGGTGCGCCGGGGCCAGGGCGGGGCGAGATCGAGCTTCTTCCCGTCGACCTCGATCTCGGTGGAGCCCGTCGCCTCCAGGGCGGCGGCCGCCACCAGGTCCTCGGTGAGGGTCATCATGTCGGTGTAGTCGGCGAAGGCGCAGTAGGCCTCGAGCATCGTGAACTCGGGGTTGTGGCGGGTGGACAGGCCCTCGTTGCGGAACACCCGGCCCATCTCGTAGACCCGCTCGAAGCCCGCCACCAGCAGGCGCTTGAGGTACAGCTCGGGCGCCACCCGCAGGTAGAGGTCCATCTCCAGGGCGTTGTGATGGGTGACGAAGGGCCGGGCCGCGGCCCCGCCGGGGATGGGATGGAGGACCGGCGTCTCCACCTCGATGTAGCCCTGCCCGTCGAGGAAGCGGCGGATGGCGGACATGGCCTGGAAGCGGATCTCGAAGACCCGCCGGGCCTCGTCGTTGACGGTCAGGTCGACATAGCGGCGCCGGAAGCGCGTGTCGACGTCGGCCAGGCCGTGCCACTTGTCGGGGAGGGGCTGGAGGCACTTGGCCAGGAGGGTGAACGAGCCGACCTTGACCGACAGCTCTCCCCGGCGGGTGGTCATCACCTGACCCTCGGCCCCCACCCAGTCGCCCAGGTCGAGGCGTTCGAACGCGTCGAGCCCCTCGGGGCCGACCTCGGCCTGGGACACGAAGAGCTGGATGGTGCCGGTGCCGTCCCGCATGGTGGCGAAGGCCAGCTTCCCCTGGCGGCGGATGAGGAGGAGACGACCGGCCACCGACACCGCCACCCCCGTCTCGGTGCCCGGCTCGAGGGAGGCGAACTCGTCGCGGAGGGAGGCGGCGGTTCGGCTCCGGTCGAAGCGCACCGGATAGGGGTCGACCCCCTTGGCCCGGAGGGCGTCGATCTGCGCCCGGCGGCGCTCGAACTCTCTGCTTACCGGCTCTTCGGCTTGCGGCTCATCGCCCTGCGGTTGGGGGCCCCTGCCCCAACCGCCCTCATCCCCCGTCGAGCTCATGCCGGCGCCTCAGCGGTTCCGCTGATAGACGATGCGCAGGCCGTAGAGGGTCAGCCAGGGCTCCTCGTGGGCGATGGTGGTGGACAGCGGGGCGATGAGCGAGGCCAGCCCCCCGGTGGCGATGACGGTCGACGGGCCCATCTCGGCCTCGAAGCATCGCACCAGATGGTCGACCTGGCCGGTGAAGCCGTGGATGGCGCCCGACTGGATCGACTCGACCGTCGACTTGCCGATGACGTGCTTGGGGGGGACCAGCTCCACCTTGCGCAAACCGGCCGCCCGCCCGAAGAGGGCGTCCATCGACACCTCGATGCCGGGGATGATCGCACCCCCGAGGTACTCGCCCTTGGGGCTCACGGCGTCGAGGGTGGTGGCGGTGCCGAAGTCGACCACGATCGACGGCCCGCCGTAGAGCTCGTAGGCGGCCACCGCGTTGGCGATGCGGTCGGCGCCCACCTCCTTCGGGTTCTCGTAGAGGATGGGCATCCCGGTGCGCACACCCGGTTCGATGATGCAGGGCTCGACGGCGAAGTGGCGCTGGGCCATCTCCCGCAGCGAGGCGGTGACCCGGGGAACGACCGAGGAGATGCACATTCCCGAGACCTCGTCGCGAGGCTTGAGCCCGTGCCAGGCGATGAACTGGCGCAGGAGCAGGGCGAGCTCGTCGGAGGTGCGCTCGGCCACGGTGACGATGCGCCAGTGGTCCACCAGCTCGACCTCGTCGAAGAGACCGATCACCGTCTGGGTGTTGCCCACGTCGATGGCCAGGAGCATCAGGACCTGCGGAGCGTCAGCGGAGCAGGGACTGGGCGGCTGGGGCTGGGGCCCCCAGCCGCACTGCGATGAGCCGCCAGGCGAAGAGCCATCAGCACAGTGTCCTCTCCTAGTCGAGGTCGAGCGCGATGTCGAGGACCGGGGCCGAGTGGGTGAGCGCCCCGACGGAGATGAGGACGGCACCGGCGGCGGCGTAGTCGGGGACGGTGTCGAGGGTGACGCCGCCCGAGACCTCGACGGGGGCGGCGCCACCGAGGATGCCGACCGCGTCGGCCACCTGGCCCGGGGTCATGTTGTCGAGGAGGACGAGGTCGGCCCCGGCCGCCTTGGCCTCGCCGACCTGGTCGAGGGTGTCGCACTCGACCTCCACCGTGACTCCCGGCCAGCGCCGGCGGGCCCGGGCCACGGCGTCGGGGATGGAGCACCACTTGAGGTGGTTGTCCTTGATGAGCACGGCGTCGGAGAGGCTCCCCCGATGGTTGACCCCCCCGCCGGCCCGCACCGCCGCCTTCTCCAGCGCCCGCAGGCCGGGGGTCGTCTTGCGGGTGTCGCGGATGGCGGCCCGCTCGCCGGCGGCGCGGACGTAGGCCCGCGTGAGGGTGGCCACCCCGGAGAGATGGCCGAGGAAGTTGAGCGCCGAGCGCTCGCCGGTGAGGAGCGAGCGGAGCGGCCCCTGGACCGTGGCGATGACCTGGCCGTCGGTGAGCTCGTCGCCGTCGGCGGCCTGCCACTCCACGGTCACCCCGGGGTCGAGGTAGTCGTAGACCTCGGTGGCGGCGGCGGTGCCGGCCAGCACGCCGGGGGCCCGGGCCACGATCCGGCCGTGGCCGTCGACGTCGGCCGGGATGATGGCCGCCGAGGTCAGATCGCCGAGGTTGCCCAGATCCTCGTCCAGTGCCCGGCGGACCGCTTCGACGACGGCGCTGACCGGGGGGTCGAAGTCGCCGGTCATTTGGTGGCTTCGGCCGGTTCGGCCACCGCCGCCGGGACGCGGATCTGCTCGCCCCCGCCCAGATGGACGATCCGTTCCGGCGCCGGGCCCGGAGCGGGGAAGTCGAGCCGGTGGTGGGCGCCCCGGGACTCGGCCCGGGCCGTGGCCGCGGCCACCAGCGCCCGGCCGACGGCGGCCAGGTTGCGGGTCTCGGG
>JBOGFE010000016.1:0-3360 GCA_050741935.1 Acidimicrobiia bacterium
GCGGCGCCCAGCCCGCCACCACCGGCCGGGCGGCAGCCACCTCCACCGCCCCGGCGCCCACCGCCACCGGCCCCGGAGGCCACACCCAGCGCCTGCTGACGGTGGTCAAGGCCGGGTCCATCCAGCAGACCCGGGCCGAGGCCCAGGACAAGGTCCACGTGTGGCCCCACCTGCTGGTGGGCGAGTTCGTGGCCATGCTCATCCTCATGGCCCTCGTCACCATCTTCTCCGCCCTGGTGCGGGCCCCCCTGCTCGAGAACGCCAACTTCAACCAGACGCCGAACCCGTCCAAGGCCCCGTGGTACTTCCTCGGCCTCCAGGAGCTCCTCACCATCTGGCACCCCATGGTGGCGGGGGTCACCATCCCCGGCATGGGGCTCTTCCTGCTGATGCTGGCGCCCTACATCGACAGGAACCCGGCCACCAACCCCTCGGACCGGAAGTTCGCCATCTGCCTGTTCACCATCTTCCTCATGTTCTGGGCCGTGCTCGTCATCATCGGCTCCTTCTTCCGGGGGCCGGGCTTCAACTTCGTCTATCCGTGGCAAACCGGCGTCTTCTTCGATCTCTAGGAGCGCTATGGAAGCTCAGACCCTCCTCCTCATCGCCATCCCGGTCATCCTCGGCCTGGCCGTGCTGCTGGTGGTGGCCACCACCGTGTCCCGGCAGCGCTCCTCCACCGGGTCGTTGGGCCGCGAGGCGAAGAAGGCGGATCGGACGGCATCCACCGAGGTCGTCCCCAGAGCCGACCTCGACGAAGAGGCCCGGGCCCGTTTCGCCGAGACCAAGTCGAGCCTCGAGCCGGCGGGGAAGGCCCCGGTCCAGAGCGCGGCCGGCGGCCTCATCCGCTTCGGCGACGCGCCGGCCGACCCCGAGGCGCTGGGTGTCTCCCGGCGCCAGTTCTTCAACCGGGGCATCCTGGCCAGCCAGAGCCTGGTGCTGGGCAGCTTCAGCCTGGCCGTCATCGGCTTCCTGTGGCCCAGCCGGACGGGAGGCTTCGGCGGCGAGGTCAAGGTGCCCGAGAAGCTGGAGGACGTCCTCGGGGTCATCACCGAGAAGCGGGAGCCCTTCTACGTGCCCGAGGCCCGCGCCTACCTGGTGCCCTATCCCAAGCCGGCGTTGGCGAAGGCCAAGAGCGTGTACAAGGACCCGGTGCTCGGCGGCATGGAGAAGGGGGTCGTCGCCCTGTTCCAGAAATGCCCCCACCTCGGCTGCCGGGTGCCGTGGTGCTCCACATCGCAGTGGTTCGAGTGCCCCTGCCACGGCTCCAAGTACAACCGGGTGGGCGAGAAGAAGGGTGGCCCCGCCCCCCGGGGCATGGACCGCTGGCCGGTGGACGTGGGCAGCGACGGCAGCCTCACCATCAACACGTCCGGGTCCGCCGTGCAAGGGCCGTCCATCGGTGTCAACACCACCGGCCAGGAGGCGGAGGGGCCCAACTGCTTCTGATGGCTGATCCACTGCTGAGCGCCACCCCCCTGGCAAAGGACGACCTTTGAGCCTGCGGACCATCCTGTTCCTGGTCAACGGCGTGGCCCTGGTGCTGTTCGTCGTCATGGCCGTGGTCGCGGCCCGCCGGCGCCAGCCCGAGCCGCCCGCCAACCTGACGGAGTACTACGACGACACGACCCTCGAGGGGCCCAAGCTGGAGCGCTTCCTGGGGACGGCGGTGTTGTTCTCGGCCGTGCTGGCCGCCTCCCTCCCCGTCTACTGGCTGCTGGAGCCGGGCCGGATGTCGGGCATGGACAGCGACTTCCTGGCCGACTCGGTCGAGCGGGGCAAGGAGCGTTTCGGCCGGGTAGCCACTCCCGGGAGCGAGATCCTCCCGCTGGAGTGTGCCCGCTGCCACGGCGACACGGCGGAGGGGGCGGCCGCCACCTACGTCCTCACCCCGGACGAGCCCGGCGAGGTGACCACGACGGTGCAGTGGGCGGCCCCGTCCCTCGACGATGTCCTGTTGCGCTTCTCGACCGAGGAAGTGGCTCAGATCATCACCTACGGGCGCCCGGGTACGCCCATGCCGCCCTGGGGTCTCGCCGGTGGAGGCCCGCTGCCCGAGCAGCCGGTCGACGACCTCGTGAACTTCCTCCAGTCGATCCAGATCAAGCCGGAGGAGGCCAAGAAGCGTTCGGCGGAGCGGCTGGCCGCGCTCCAGGCGGAGAACCCGGGCCTCTCGGACGGCGAGGGGCTGTTCAACCTCAACTGCGCCCGCTGCCACACCAAGGGCTACTCCTACGGGCAGCCCAAGGTGCCCGGCGGCGGTGGCGCCTTCGGTCCCAACCTGACCGGAGGCGTGGAGCTCCGCCAGTTCCCGGAGGCGGCGGACGGCGTCAAGAAGCACATCGAGTTCGTGACCACGGGCTCCGACTTCCAGAAGCAGTACGGCCTCCAGGGCATCGGGTCGGGTCGTATGCCGGGGTTCGGCGGCATTCTCACCGCGGAGCAGATCGAGAAGATCGTCGCCTACGAGCGCGGGCTGTAGGGAGGAGCAGGGATGGACCTACTGATGCTGGCCACCGAGGAGGGGCACACCCTCGACCTGGTCGGGCAACTCAAGGGGTACGGCGTCGCCGTCTTCTCCGTCGGCCTGTTCTGCGGGTCGGTCTACCTGCTGCTGGCCACGGACCTGGGCGGCCGGCTGGGCTTCATGGTGTCGTTCTCCGGCCTGACCGGATTCCTCATGATGCTGGCGCTGATCTGGTTCACCAACTTCACCCCCCTCAACGCCCTGCACGGCCCCCCGCCCACGTGGAAGGTGAGAGAGGTCGTCGAAGACCCCAAGGACGCCAAGATCCCGAACGTGCACGAGATCGAGGACAAGGGGGTCAAGCTGAGCGAGGCCGAGCAGGGGGAGATCAAGGCGTCGGTCGACTCGGCGGTGACGGCCGAGAACAGCCCGTTCCTGACCTACGGCACCACCGCCGACTACGTGGTCGTCGAGGCGGAGCGGATCGGAGGGGGAAAGACCGGTCCGCTCGGACTCCAGCACAAGCCCCTCCACGCCGTCATGAAGATCCAGGGTGTGCAGAAGGTTCAACCCGTTGCGGGCCAGGCACCACCACCCCCCGAAGCCGACCCGGCGGCACCGGCCAACTACGTCGTCCTCGAGCGCGACCTGGGGGCAATCCGCCAGCCGCCGCTGTTCATGGCGCTGGGCTTCGGGATCCTCTTCGGCATCTCCCTGGTTGTGATGCACAAGAACGAACGGGCCAAGCAGCTGGAGGAACGCAAGGGCCAGCTGGAGCCGGTGCCGACCCCGGACGTCCCCGAGCCGGCGCCCGTCTAGGAGAGCTGCGATGACCTTCGCCGAAAGCCAGTTCCCCCAGCTCATCGACGCCTCCCACGACGGCGACCTGGCCT
>JBOGFE010000017.1:0-9307 GCA_050741935.1 Acidimicrobiia bacterium
GTCCTGACCCCGGCGCTGTCGGGGCTCCTGCCCGAGCTGCGGGCCACCGTCCAGGAGCGGCTTGCCGGTGTGGCCGTCGACGACGCGGTGGCTGCCGCCCGCGAGGCCGGCGCCCTGCTGGCCGTCCTGCACACCGGCGCCACCGAGGCCCTGGCCCCCTTCCCCCCGGTCTCCCTGCTGGCCGCCGCGGCCGCCTCCGCCTCGGTGGCGGGCCGGCTGCTCCCCCATCTGGCCGGCCGGATCAACCGGCTGCTGGGCGACCTGGAGGCGGCCGCGCCGGCCGGCCTGCCCCTGGTGGCGGCCCACGGGGACTTCCGGTGCCGGTCGCTCCTCGACACGCCCCACGGCCTGGCCGTGGTCGGCGTCGACCATCTCTGCGCCGCGCCCGCCGCCCTCGACCTCGTCTCGTACGCCGCCTCGTTGTTCGGAGGCAGCCGGACCGAGCTGGAGCAGGTCCGCGCCGCCCTCGAAGGGCTGCGGGACGGCTACGGCGCGGCGCCGCCGGCACTGGCCTGGAGCTTCGCCTGTGCCGTGCTCCTCCGGGCCCGGACCCCCTTCCACCGCCTCGAGCCCGACTGGCCGGAGCGCATCGAGACCAAGGTCGCCACCGCGGAGGCGCTCTGCCCCCGTTAGGCCGTCACCGGCCGGGTCGGGGGCTCCACCCCGTGCGCCGTAACCTGGCGTTGTGCCGGACGACACCTACATCTGGGAGGGTGAGTTCGACGGTGACCGCTACCAGGAGCGGTTCGAGACCCTGGCCGCCACCGGCATGGACATGCACGGCGAGGCCGACCTGGTGATGGGCCTGGACCCGGCGTCGGTCCTCGACGCCGGGTGCGGCACCGGGCGGGTGGCCATCGAGCTGGCCCGCCGGGGCGTCGAGGTGGTGGGAGTGGATCCCGACCCGTCCATGATCGCGACGGCCAAGCGGCTCGCCCCCGACCTCGCCTGGGTCGAGGCCGACATGGCCGACGTCGACCTCGACCGCCGCTTCGACGTGGTCATGATGGCCGGCAACGTGCCCCTCTTCACGCCGCCCGGTACCAATGGGGCCCTGGTGGCCGGCTGCGCCCGCCATCTGCTCCCCGACGGCCGGCTGGTGTGCGGCTTCCAGCTCGGCCGCGACTACAGCCTGGACGACTACGACGCCCACTGCCGCTCCGCCGGCCTCGAGCTCGTCGAGCGCTGGGCGACCTGGGACCGCGAACCGTTCGCCGGCGGCAGCTACGCCGTCTCCGTGCACCGCCCGGCGTAGGCAGTTCCCCGTCACGGCGGGTCAGGCCCTGGTTCGCGGGGCCCGAGGAGCCCGGCCTGGCGATCCCTGACGGTCTTGGCCTGGTGGTGTGGCCAGCAGAGCGGCTCGAGATTGTCGTACCCGTTGGGTCCCCAGTTGGCGTGGGGGTCCTTGTGGTCCCACTCGAGGTGGTAGCGCCGATCGCAGCTCGCCTCGGCGCACACCACCCCATCGAAATCTGGCGGCCGCCCCAGCTCCAGGGCGGTCCGGACCTCGGCTCTGACGTGCCGGCCGTAGTGGGCCACGGTGTGCAGGTCGACGCCGTCGTGCAGGACCGCCTTCAGGAAGGCATCCTCGGCCAGTTCCCGCACCGAGGCCACCGGGATGGGGCCACCGCCAACCAGGTGCACGGGTTCGCCCGGGTGGGCGCAACCCCGCCGGTAGGCCCACAGGTCACAGACGATCACCAGGTCGGCCGAGCGAGCCTTGCCCTTGCCCGCTCCGGACATCATCTGGACGAAGGCGTCGGCGCACCGGGCCGGCCGGCCCTCGACGTCGCCGCGGCCTCTGCCCTGGCGGCGCAGCCGGTCAGCCTCCGCGTCGAGGCGATTGACCAGTGGCAGGCCCACCTCGGGGGGCAAGGCCCCGGCGAACCCGATCATCCCGAGCTTGTCCTGCCAGTGCCGGAACGATCGGGCCCGATGCCGGCGGCCGTGCAACTCCTCGGGATCGAGCGCCTCCAGTTGGGTCCTGCGGGCCTTGTCCTTCAACGACCGCAGACTTCCGCCCCGGGCCGCGGCCAACATCTGACCCTCGGACCCGGGACACTCCGCCTCGGTCTCGGCCACCACCGCGGCCTGCTCCAGCGACAACTCCCCCGCCGTCACCGCCGCCCGGGTGTCGGGCAAGGCTCCCAACGCCCGCACCGTAGCCAGCGCCGCCTTGGCCTCCCCCGTCGAGGTACCTCCGGTCCGAGCCACCCAGTCGGCCGCGTCGGCGAACCCCTTCTGACGATGGGCCCCGCACTCAGCCGCCCGCGCCGCGGCCAACACCTGGGCGGCGGCACACGCCTTGGCCGTCGCCGCCAGGTCTTCCGCCACGACCGCCGCGTCCTCACCGGCGTACCGCTTCGGATCAAAGCCCGCCAACGCCTCACGCAGCGCCCTGCTCAGGCTCAAGGGACTGTCGGGCACCGCACCTCCTCCACGTCACCCGGCGCGCATCAGCGCCGGAGTTCCGACCGGAAAGGAGGGCTACCCCTCGAGGCCACGGTGGCGGTTCCCCAGCCCACCGGGCGCCGCTCACCATATCGAACGCACATACGAAATGTCAAGGGTGTATTTCCGCCCATCTTCAAGCGGCACAAGGGCAATGAGACGCGCACCGCGCCGAAACACCGACAGCCCCCGGTCAGAGCCTCCGGGCCCGCACGATGAGGAAGTAGGGCACGATCCGGGTGTCGGCCACCTCGGGGTGGGCGGCTGCGGTCTGCTCGTCGGCGTACGGCTCGGCCACGGCCTCGATGGAGAGGCCGGCGCCGGCGACGGCGTTGAGCCAGCCCGCCAGCGTCCGGCGGGCGTAGCTGATGGTGAAGGGCCGGTGGCGCCGGCGGACCTCGGGCGGGGCCGCACCGAAGAGCCACGTCTCGGTCACGGGTCCCTCGGAGAAGTAGTCGCCGATGGCCAGCGCCTGGCGCCGGCCGGCTTCGTCGTCGACCCAGCGGCGGAAAGGCGTCGTCGACACCGGATGGCCGATCGAGAACTGCACCGCCCCGCCCCGACGGAGCACCCGGGCGACCTCGTGCAGGATGCCCTCGGGATCGCCGGCATCCATGAGGCTCATGAACGCCGTGACGACATCGAAGCTCTCGGCGGCGAAGGGTAGGAGGCACCCGTCGCCCACCAGGTAGTGGATCCCGCCAGGATCCCCCTCGACGGCGGCGTCGATGAAGGCCTCGGCGATGTCGAGGGCGACGACATCCGCGCCCCGGGCGGCCAGCAGGCGGGTGTTGTGGCCTTCGCCGCAGCCGATGTCGAGGCAGCGCAACCCTTCGATGGGCGGCAGCAGGTCGAAGAAGGCGGGTGTGTTGACCAGGTCCCGGTAGACGTCGAAGCCGGCGCGGGAGAGCTCGGTCCACACGGGGGCGTTGGCGTTCCAGCTGGATCGGGGGTCCTGACCCTCCACCGCCGGCCTAGAGAGCGGCGCGTCCCGAGACGAGGGGCAGGGACGGGTCGGCGGCCCACTCCGACAGCGACCCGTCGTAGATGGCGACGTCCTCGACGCCGAGGAGGTTCAGCACGAAGGCATCGGACGAGGCCGCGATCGCTCCGCCGCAGTAGGTGATCACCGGCGACGGCTCCCCCTCGAGGACGTCGGCGAACCTCGCCCGGAGCTGATCCCCGGGCAGGTAGCGGTGGGTCTCGGGGTCGACCAGCCGCAGGAAATTGACGTTGTGGGCACCGGGGATGTGTCCCGGCCGGGCGTAGTCCGAGCTCTCGCCCCGGTAGATCACCTCCGGGAGCGCATCCACGATGCAGGACCCATTGCCCTCGAGGGCGGCGAGGACATCCTCCTTGCCCACGAACAGGCCCGGGCGAAATCGGGGGACGAAGGTGGCCGGGGCCCGCTCCGGCTCGGGGTCGGTCGACGCCGGGCGCCCGTCGGCCGTCCACGCCCGCCACCCGCCGTCGAGCACGGCGGCCTCGTCGAACCCGAAGGCCCGCAGCATCCACCACACCCGGGCGGCCCAGGCGTTGGCGTACGAGTCGTAGAGGACGACCCGGCTGCCGTCGCCGATCCCCGACCGCTCCATCACGGCGCCGAACTGCTCCGCCGGGGGCAGCATGAAGGGGAAGGGTGAGGACCCGTCCGACAGGTCCCGGGCCAGATCGACATGGGCCGACCCGGGAACATGCCCGGCCTCCCAGGCCGCCCGCCCGGGGCCGAAGGTGCGAGTGCCGTCGGGGCGGACCTCCATCGTCACCGTGCAATCGAGGACGCGCAGGTCGGGCGATCCCAGTCGATCCTCCAGCCATGCCCCGCTCACGAGCTGGTCCATGCCCAACCTCCTCGTCCCGGCCGGCAACGACACTAACCGCGGGCGGCGGCTAGCCGGTCGGCCAGGAACCTCCGCTCCGCTTCGTTGGTGGCGAGGGCCAGGGCGGCGCCGTAGGCGTCGGCGGCTTCCGTGTGGCGGCCCAGACGGACGAGCAGGTCGGCCCGGGTGGAGTGGAACAGGTGGTAGCGGCCGAGGTCGAGACCCTCGACGGCGGCCAGGGCGGCACCGGGCCCGTCGACCTCGGCCAGCGCCACGGCCAGGTTGAGGGCCACCACGGTGTGGGCGCGACGGCGAGGAGCTGGTCGTAGAGGGCGAGGATCTGGCGCCAGTCGGTGGCGGCGGCGATGGGGGCATCGCTGTGCACGGCGTTGACGGCCGCCCGGATCTGGTAGGGGCCGGGCCGGTTGCGGCGCAGGCAACGCCGCACCAGGGCCTGCCCCTCGGCGATCAGGTCGGGGTCCCAGCGGCTGCGGTCCTGGTCGCCCAGGAGGACGAGGCTCCCGTCGGGCGCCGTACGGGCGACCCGGCGTGACTCGGTCAGCAGCAGGAGGGCGAGCAGCCCGAGGACCTCGGGCTCGTCGGGCATCAGCTCGGCGAGCAGGCGGGCGAGGCGGATCCCCTCGGCGCACAGCTCGTCCCGGATGAGCTCCTCCCCGCTCGACGCCGTGTAACCCTCGTTGAACGATCTGGGCGCTGGGAGCCAGGGCCGGGTGGCAGCAGGTGAAGATCAGTCGCAGTTGGTCGTCGGTCACGGGTCCCGTTCCTTCGGGGGGGGTCGTCGTCGGCCTGCAGGCGCGCCGCCTGGCTCTGGCGTTCATGGCGGGAGCCCTCCCGCCGGAGACGGTCGATGGCCCGGTTGCGGGCCGTGGTCATGATCCAGGCCCCCGGGTTGGGGGGCAGGCCGGCGGACGGCCACTTCTCGGCCGCCACCGCGAACGCCTCCTGGCCACCGTCCGGCCGGACTCCTGCCGGAAGATCTCGCCGATGCTGGTGGGGTCGGAGCCCGCCACGGGACTGCGCTGCTCCTAGTCGTTCTGGAAGGGGCGGACCTCGACCGGGGCCTGGCAGGCCGTGGCGCCGCGGGCGGCCAGCGCCAGGGCGGCGTCCAGGTCGGAGGCCTCGACGATCCAGAACCCGCCCAGCTGCTCCTTGGTCTCGGCGAAGGGACCGTCGGTGGTGATGACCTCGCCGTCCTCGACCCGCACCACGGTGGCGGTGGTGGCCGGGTGGAGGCCGCCGGCGAAGACCCAGGCGCCCTCGTCCTTCAGCTCCTGGTTGAAGACGTCCACGTCCTTGTACATCTGCTCGATCACGTCGCGGGCGGCAGGTCCTCGCCCTCGACCATGTGCACGGACAGCAGGTACTGAGTCATCGGACTCCTCCTCTCGAGGGCGGACACCCTGCCCGCTCCTTCAACCCATCTACGAACGCGTCGCCTCCGAATCGACAACTCCGCGGATTTTCTTTTCGGGTCGCTTATTGTCTCTGCGGCATGGACAACGGGAAGGCATCGAAGCGGGAGCGCCCGACCGTCCCCCCCGTGATCCGGGGCGGGTGCCTGGCGCTGGCCCTGACCGGTGTGGTGTCGCTGTTCCTGACCGCGACGGCCATCCTGAACCCGAAGGGCGTCCAGTGTTCCATCGCCAAGGCCCTCATCGAGGACGCCAACGATGACGGCCGGGACTTCAACGACGTCGACATCGGAGGCCGGGAGGCCCGCGACGTGGACTGCGACGAGGCGATCACCCTGGCCGGGACGATCCGTCGGAGCGAGGGCGGCGACGAGACCCGGTCGGTCCCCGGCGCGTCACTGATCCGCAACCGGGGCCTGATGAGCTCCCTCGTCGGCATCGGGCAGGTCATCGGCGGCTTCATGACCCTCGGCACCCTGCAACGGCGCTACCGGACCGCCGCCCTGGTGTTCTCGATCCTCGGTGTGGTGGTCCCGGTGCTCGGCCTGGTGACCGTGGCCATCCTCGGCTTCGTCGTCTATGCCCTCGGCTTCAGCAGCGTCGCCCGGGAGCTCTGGCCCCAGAAACCCCGGGGAGCGAGTTGAGCCGGCCGGTTTCGTAAGCGTTCCGGTAAGGTTCTAAAATCACTTTACCCATTGCAGTCGGGCGCGAGTTTGGCGCATGCTCTGTCAATGAACAAGCTCTACGCCACCTGGCACCTGGGGGACGCCGGCGTCTACGAGCACCTGTCACTGGCCCAGGGGCAGCTCATCGGACGGGCCGGCCTGGAAGGGGCCCTGGCTCTCGTGGAGGCGGCGCTGCTCGAGCTGGCCACCGTGAGCCTCCCGGACGACCCGCCGGACGCGCCCGGCCGCCGGCCGGAAGTGTGTCCCGGGACCCTGGAGCACGTGGCCGCGCCCGTCGGGGACTGGTTCGGGCGCTGAGAATCATCACGCGCCGGGGGCGCCCCGTACACTCACACCATGGACCAGCTGGTGCAGCTCGTGGGAGCCGGGATCATCCTCGGCGCCTACATGAGCGCCCAGCGGGGGGCGATGCGCTTCGACTCGGTCCAGTTCCTGGCCATGAACACGGTCGGAGCGACCGTCCTGGCCATCGTCGCCGCCCTCGACCGGGACTACGGCTTCCTGCTCCTGGAAGGGGTCTGGGCCTGGGTGTCCGCCCGGGGGCTGCGCAAGGCGATGAAGGAGCAGAAGAAGGAGAAGAAGGCTCAGGCCAAGGCCAAGGCCGGGAAGTCGTCGGGGCCCTTCACCCGGATCCCCCGGACGCCCCGCCGCAAGGGCAAGCACAACCCCCTGCGCAAGGTCTGAGTTCGCCCGTCGATGCGCTTCGGCTTCCAGTTCTCGTCCTTCGAGTGGCCCGGCGGACCGCCGGAGATCGGCGCCCGGCTGGGGGAAGCTGCCCGCATCCTCGACGAGGCCGGGGCGGACACCCTCTTCCTCATGGACCACTTCTTCCACCTGGAGGGCTTCGTCCCCGTCGACTCCCCGCTCCTCGAGGGCTACACCACGCTCGGCTTCCTGGCCGGCCACACCAGCCAGACCCGCCTGGGGCTGATGGTGACGGGGGTCACCTACCGCCACCCCGGGGTGCTGGCCAAGACGGTGAGCACCCTCGACGTCCTCTCGGGCGGCCGGGCCACGCTCGGCATCGGCGCCGCCTGGTACGAGCGGGAGCACATCGGGCTCGGCATCCCCTTCCCGCCGGTGGCGGAGCGCTTCGAGCGCCTGGAGGAGACGATCCAGATCTGCCGGCAGATGTGGTCGGGCGAGGCCAAGCCCTACGAGGGCCGTCACTACCGGCTGGCCGAGACCCTGGACCGGCCCGGGCCGCTGGGCCACATCCCTCTCCTCATCGGCGGCGGCGGGGAACGCAAGACGCTGCGCCTGGTCGCCCGCTACGCCGACGCCTGCAACCTCTTCTCGACCGGCGCCGACGAGGTGGGCCACAAGCTCGACGTCCTCCGGCGCCACTGCGAGAGCGAAGGGCGCGACTACGGCACCATCCGGAAGACCATGCTGGCCTTCGCCGCCTCGACCAGGGACCCGGACGCGTTCCTGGCCGCAACGGCCCCCTACCGGGACCTGGGCTTCGACACGGTCATCACCGCCTCGCGGGGCGACCCTGTCGCCTTCGCCGAGCGCTTCGCCGCCGACCTCGCCCCCCGCCTGGCCGACTTCTGATGCGCCGGCGGCCTGGGTCGTCCTGACAGTTCATCCACCGGGGTCTTCCGGGTAGGGGACGCGTCCGGGCGAGGGGCCGTCGCGGGCATGGACGGAAAGGGAGACGTCAGCTGTTCGTGGCGCCGACGTCATGCGCCCGTCCCCGATCGAAAACGTGGCCGGGCTTGGATGGGCCTGGTCGGGGGGATCCGTGTGCCCGAGTCAAGGAGGCCAGATGAGCACAGCGCTGGTGACAGGAACCATGGACCGGACCGGCCCCGTGGCCAACGCGCTGCGGACCGAGGGGTTCGAGACCGTGGCGCTGGATCACTGGAGTCCCGACGCCGCACCGCTGGGACCGGGCTCGCTCAACTGCTACGTGCAGCTTCCCGGGGAGGTGGCCGCCGCCGGCGCCCACGGGCCGGCGCTGGTGGCCCGGATCGACGCCGTGGCCGCCGTGTCGCCCTTCCTGGCCGATCATGCCTCGGTGCTCCTGGTGGCCGACGACCTGGGGTGGGACCAGCGCCGGCGGGACGCCCTGGCCCTCCTGACCGAGGCGGCCCTGGCCGACGCCGCCCCGCGTACGGTGCGGATCGCCGTCCTCGGCGAGTGGAGCTCCGCCGGCGCCATCGTGGAGCAGGTCCGGTCCACGGCCCCCTGCCTGGCCGACCTCGGCCCCAACCTCGATTACGCCGACTGGCGCACCGAGGTCTTCACCGTGACCGCCACCGCCGGGCGCACCTACTTCGGGTGGACGGACGGGGACGGGCGGCGCCGGGTCGCGGTCCTGCGCGGCGCCGTCATGTCACCGCTGCGGCCCCCGGGCCACGACGGCCTGGTACCCCCCGACTTCTCCTGGGGTTGCGTCGACGGGAGCGCCCACCTGCTGGCCCGGGCCCTGGTGGCCGACGCCGTCGGCACCACCAGCCACTGCACCGGCTGCTCGGGTCATGGGGGCGAGTGCCCGGCGTGCCGGGGCCATGGCCTCACGGACTGGGCCGACGGCCTGGCCGGGGCCTTCCTCGACGAGATCGTCGACGGCTTCCCCCCGGTGGGCTTCGAGTTCCGGATGGCCGACATGGCCGCCTGGCTCGACCGCCGCCTGCCCCGCTGACGCTCAGGCGACCGCTTCCAGGCGGGCCGGGACCGACTTGTGCCACGGGGTGCCCGCCCAGGGGTCGCGGTCGCCGGCGCTGGTGAGCTCGTTGGGGGCCACGCCGGTGGTGATGGTGCGGCCGTCGCCGTCGGGGTGGTCGACACCCAGGCCGTTGGGCAGGGCCAGGTGGCCGGGCTGCATCCGGTCGTCCACCTCCACCAGCACCTCGGCGCTGCCCCGCCGGGTGGTGAGCCGGGCCCGGTCGCCGTCGGCCAGGCCGAGGCG
>JBOGFE010000018.1:0-3427 GCA_050741935.1 Acidimicrobiia bacterium
GCCGCAGCCCGCTTTCTTGTGAGCGAGCACGTCTACGAGGCGAGGTTCCTCCCCTACGCCACGCAGCTCATCCCGCTCGCAGCATGCCTCGTGCGTCTCGGATCCCGCGTCGAACAGCAGGCTGTCCACGCTCGCCTGGCGCGCTGGTACTGGTGCGGCGTCTTCGGAGAGCTCTACGGGTCGACAGTCGAGACCCGCTTCGCCCGCGACGTCCTCGAGCTTCCGGCGTGGATCGATGGCGGCGCGGAGCCCCGTACGGTCACTGAGGCCAACTTCGCCCCTGAGCGGCTGCTCACCCTGAGGACTCGAGGCAGCGCCGCCTACAAGGGGATCTACGTGCTACTCCTCAAGCAAGGCGCCGAGGACTTCCTCACCGGGGACCCGTCCACAGTGCAGACCTACTTCGAGGACGCCATCGACATCCACCACGTCTTCCCCAAGAAGTGGTGCACCGACGCCGGCATCGACTATCGGCGCTGCGAGTCCATCGTGAACAAGACGCCACTGCGGTACCGCAGCAACCGGATCATCGGTGGCGTAGCGCCCTCCCGCTACCTGGACAGCCTCGAGCGCAAGCACGGCGCCGACCGCACCCGCATCGAGCGCAGCCTGCGCTCCCATTTCATCGACCCGCCGTCGCTCTATGCCGACGACTTCGACACCGCATTCGCCGAACGGAGCAGGGCACTCCTCATCGCCATTTCGGGGGCGATCGGCAAGGAGCTCGTCAGCGATCCGGCTCAAGCGTCGGCCGGAGACGACTTCGACGACGAGGACTGACGGGCGACCGGTGAGCTACGCCGCCATGTTCGCTGCCTCGGGCACGTCGAGGACCGCCACGATGGCGGCGTGGTCGCTCCCGGCCCGCACTGCCGACCGGTGGAGGTACCGCACGCGCTCGACGCCGATGTCGTCGGTGACCCAGAGGTGGTCGTAGCGCACCGGGCCTTTGGCGAGCATGTGCGAGACGGCCAGGGGGCCGTGGGGCCGGGCGGCGGTGTGGGCCTGCGCCCGGGCCGGGTTGCGAGCCAGGTAGCGGCGGTAGGCGTCGGCCCGGCCCGTCACGTCGGGACCGAGGAGCTGGTCCTCACCCCAGGGGCTCCCGGTTGTCGTCGGCCAGCAGAACCGGGTCTGTCCGGGGTCGAGTCCCTCCTGGGACGGCGTGTTGGCGTCGATGCCGAAGACCAGCGGACCGGGCTGGTGCTCGAGCCAGCGAGCGACGCCGACGTGGAAGGCCGGCTTCTTGGCCCCCATGCCGTGCCGGCCGGCGGCGGGACGGGCGTGGAAGCTGCAGGCGATGAGCGGGTGCCGGCCGTCGATCAGGAGGCGGGCGGCGATCGTCCGGTAGGGCAGGCCGAGGGCGAGCGCGTCGGGGAGCGGGAACCAGGCGGCATCGATCCGCTCGGCGTCGACCAGGGAGGCCGGGGCGCGCCCGAGGACGGCGCAACCCCAGCGGCGGTGACCGGCCCGCGGCTCGAGGGTGGTCGAGAGCACCCCCCAGGAGAAGAGGCCGCTCTCCATGATCGCCTCGTACATGGGGCGACGGACCTCTTGGAGGAGGACGAGGTCACAGTCCAGGCGGCGGAGGTACTCGATGCGGGCGGATGGTGCCTGATTCCAGGCGTCCAGATTCCAGTCGGCGACCTTGAGCAGCACTGCAGGGCTCCTTGCTGAGATCAGTGGGTCGGTTCAGAGGTCGAAGGTGGCGAAGATGGGCCGGTGGTCGGAGTAGGACGGCCAGGCCGGATCGGGGTCGGCCCAGCACTGCTGCAGGCGGGCCCGCAGCGCCGGCGTGGCCAGGAAGAAGTCGAGCTGATGGGGGCGGTTGGCCGGGTCGGACCGGTAGAGGAACGTGTTGACGCAGCGGCACGCCACGTCCGGGCACGGGCAGCGTTCGAGGCGGGCTTCGCCCTCGGGGCGGTAGGGACCGATGATCTCGAGCCCGTAGCGGGCGAAGCGGTCGAGCACGGTCATCCCCCGATCACCCCACTCCGAGCCGTCGCTGTAGGAGTAGACGTTGAGATCGCCGGCGACGAGGACGTGGTCGGCGCCCTCCTCCTGGAAGACCACGGTGAGATCCGAGATCGCCCGGTGCAGCGTCGCCTCGGGGTAGATCCGGCCGCTGTCCCACATCCGGTCCCAGATGCCGTAGAAGCTGATGACGGTCAGGCGGCACGTGGCCAGGAGGAACTCGACCACGGCGAACTGGCCGGGGTGGCTGCAGGCGAACTCGCCGTCAGCCGCGTCGGCCAGGGGTTTCGGCTGGCGGGCCCGGTACTGGAGGCCGGCGTCGGTGACGGCCATGGCAGAGCGGTACCACCGCCTGGTGTTCGTCGGGACGGGGATCCGCCAGGCGCCGGCATCCCCCGGGTCAGGGTGCACCGCCCATCCGGCCGGTACCGCCGACGGCGGCTTCGCTTCCTGGACCGGGAAGGCCAGGACGCGGTGGGTGGCAACGAGGTGCTCGGCCCGGGCCCAGGCTTGGCAGCGCTGGTTCATGTTCCACGAGCCGACGGTGAAGATCATCGACCGATCTCCGCCACCAACGGGGCGAACAGGGCCCGCACGGCGTCGCCGGCGGTGTACACGCCGGTCCCGTCCTCGCGGTGGTGGAAGTGCCAGAACGGCCGGCGTTCCACCTGCCGGCAGCGGCTGGCGAGGTGGCGCAGGGCGGGCGGGATGGCCTTGTAGTCGCCGTAGCCGGCGCCGTCGGCGAGATCCTGCGATGTCAGCTCCCCGCGGTTGGTCACCAGCGCCTTGGTCAGGAGCCTGGGCTTGGCGTAGTTGAGGTCGCCGACCAGCCATCGGGCCCGGCCGTCGTCGTCCCCGGCCGACCCCCAGTCGGCGAGGCTCCACACGTCGGGATGGCGGGCATGGGCCTCGGAGTAGGGGAGGGGCTGGAAGCCGCTTGGCCCGGCGACCGGTTCGCCGCCAGGAGCGGCGGGCCCGAAGGGCTCCTGACCGGCGAGGAGCCGTTCGATCAGGACCGGTGCGTGTCTTTGGAAGGCGAGGACCACCGCCACGGGCACATGGTGGGTCACGGGGACCAGCTGAGCGTCGGAGGCGGGAACGTTCTCGGTCACCTCAGCATTGTCAGCTAATCTTAGAAGAGCGTCAAGACTTCCCCTCGCCGGAACCGAGCCAGCCCTTCCTCCTGAAGATGCCGAGCTGCAGCATCGTCACCACCGCGATGAGACCGAGGGACCACCAGTAGCCGGAGGCCCAGTGCTGCCCGGGGATGCGGTCGAAGTTCTGACCGTAGATGCCGGCGATCAGGGTGGGGAGCAACAGCAACGAGGCGATGGCGGACATGCGCTTCATCACTTCGTTCTGCTCGTTGGCCACGTGCGCCTGGTAGTAGTCACGGACACTGGCGAGGAGGTCGCGGGAGAGCTCGAGTCCCTCAGAGGCCCGCAGCAGCTTGTCG
>JBOGFE010000019.1:0-14072 GCA_050741935.1 Acidimicrobiia bacterium
GGAGAGGGGCTCGCAGCTGGATGGGGGTTGCGCCGGAGGCGTGGTCTCCAGGCCATCCCGGCGTCGGGTCCGTCCTCGGGGCCGTGTTCGTCGCCGAGATCGGCGACGTGACCCGCTTCCCCGCCCCCGACAAGCTCTGCTGCTGGGCGGGACTCACACCCCGCCATCGCGAGTCGGACACCACCGTGAGACGGGGAGCGATCAGCAAGCAAGGATCGAAGCTGGTGCGCTGGGCCGCGGTCGAGGCCATCAGCCGGAACCGGGGAGGGACGTCCCTCCAGGCCCACCAGCACCGCATCGCCGAGCGGCGCAACAACCGCAACATCGGCCGGGTTGCCGCCGCCCGCAAACTCCTCAGCCTCGTGGCCACTGACCGGGCCGTCAAGGCTTCCCCTCCGGGCGGCTTCCGGCCGGCCTTGACCGCCCTCCCGAACCGGGCTCCCGGGACAGCTCCGCGCTCTCAGAAACAAAATCCAATCCCCACCAGCACAAACAAAGCGGAGCTCCTCTTCGAGAGCGCTCTTGACACTGGGCGCTCCTTCATAGATGTCCAACGGTGTGGGGTCGGCCAGCAGCTCGGCCAGGAGGGGCGGGAGGAGCCCGGCCTGGGACCGGGCCGGGCCAGCAGCCGCTCGGCGGTGGGCGGGTCGAACGGCCGGCGGAGAACGCCACCATCCGGGGGCGGCGCATCCTGGTAGTGGTCGTGCAGGCGGGCGAGGTCGGCCAGGGCGCGCCGGAGGTCCTCGTCGTCCCAGGGACCCTCGTCGTCGGCGACCTCGGCACTGACGACCCAGCCCTCGCCGGCGGCCACGAGCGCGGGCCGGTCCAGGGGGAAGGCGTCCAGGTCGAGCACGAACGCCTCCCGGGCGACGATCTCGGGCGGGCCGATGCGGGCCACGTGGCCGTTCCCGACCAGGACGCTCCCGACGCCTTCGCCCGAGCGGTCCTCGGGGTGGGGGCCGACCAGGGCGGCGACCTCGGCAGGGACAGTGTCCACGCCGGGCGAAGTTAGGTCGTCGGAGCCCGGGGCGGGCAAGAAAGTGAGCCCGACCCCCCTCGGCGGTGATTTGCTCTCACTCCGGGGTATCAAGACCGCGAGGCCGACACCGCACCAGAGTCAAGCAAAACGCCATGTGCCGAGGGGGGCACGGGCTCCGTGACGAGCACCAGTCGTGGTTCCCCCCGTTACCACGCTCAAGTGCTCGGCCCGTCACAATTTCGACATATCTGAAGCCGTTCCTGCCAGGGAGTCGCTTCCAGGCTGGGGATTTTTCTGGCCGGCGCAAAGCCGCTGGTCAGGGCGTTCGACCCGCCGGGCACACTAGCTTCGGGGGCCATGACGGGAACCTTCGAGCGGGCCGCGGCATCCGTCCGGCCCCTCGACGCCACCGCGGTGGCCGACGCCCTCGCCCTCTCGGATCGCCTCACGAAACCCCGCGGCGCGCTGGGGCACCTGGAGGCGCTCGGAGCCCAGCTGGCCGGCGTCGCCGGGTGCTGCCCGCCCCCGGTGCCGGCCCCCGCCGCGGTGGTGGTCTTCGCCGGCGACCACGGGGTGGTGGCCGAGGGGGTGACGCCCTGGCCCCAGGAGGTTACGGCCCAGATGGTGGCCAACTTCCTCGCTGGTGGCGCGGCCATCAACGTGCTGGCCCGGCCGGTCGGAGCCACGGTGGTGGTGGTCGACGTCGGGGTGGCCACGCCGATCCCGGCGGGCGGGGACAGCCGGGGACTGCTCGTGCGCAAGGTGGCGGCCGGGACCGCCAACCTGGCCGTCGCCCCGGCCATGACCGCCGAGGGGTGCCTCGCCGCCCTCGACGTGGGGGCGGAGGTGGCGGCCCAGGTGGTGGCCGAGGGCGCCCGGGCTCTGGTCACGGGCGAGATGGGAATCGGGAACACGACCCCGGCGGCGGCGGTCATCGCCGCCCTCACCGGCCGTCCGGCGGCCGAGGTCACCGGGCGGGGGACGGGGATCGACGACGCCGCCCTGGCCCACAAGGTGGCTGTGATCGAGCGGGCCCTGGTGCGCCATGCCGGGGCGTTGGCGGCCGGCCCGCTGGCCACCCTGGCCGCCGTCGGCGGGCTCGAACTGGCCGCCCTCGCCGGGTTCGTGGTGGGCGGGGCGGCGGCGGGCGTCCCCGTCGTCATCGACGGCGTCAGCGCCGACGCCGCCCTGCTGGTGGCCGAACGGCTCGTCCCCGGGGTGGCGGCCCGCTGCGTGGCCGGGCACCGCTCGGTCGAACCCGGCGCCGCGCTGGTCCTGGCCGAGCTGGGGATGGAACCGCTGCTCGACCTCGGCTTGCGCCTCGGCGAGGGGACGGGCGCCTGCCTGGCCCTGCCTGTCCTCGAGTCGGCCGCCCGCCTGCTCTCGGAGATGGCCACCTTCGACGCCGCCGGGGTGACCGAGAAGGAAGGGTGACGCGGAGTCGCGCCGGCTGCGATAGCGTAAGTGCCGGCCGCAATTTTGGGGCCGGTACAGGGCCGGCAAGGTCACGTCCAATGGAGGTCCGATGACAGCGATCACCACCCGCCGTCCCGTCGCTCTTCCGATTCCCGTCTGGGTATGGCTGGCCGTCGCCTTGGCCGTCGGAGTCCTTTGGATGGTGACCTTCGAGGGAGGCGCCGTCTCGACCGCCCTGAGCGGCTCGGCCTCGTTCCTCCACGAGGCCTTCCACGACGGCCGTCACCTTCTCGGCGTGCCCTGCCACTGAGCCCGGCATCCGGCACGCGAGCTAGGCCCGGCATGCTCAGCCGCTTCGAACCCTCGCGACCGCTCTCGGTTGTCGTTGGCGCGGTGGTGCTCGGGATCCTGGCCGGGATCGTCAGTGCCGCCTTCCTCGCCATCACCGGCGAACCGTCCATCGAGGATGCCATCGCCATCGAGGAGGCCAACGCCGCCGCGTCGGCGGAAGCCGGCGGCGGGACCGGCCACGAGGCGGCGGAGGAGCCCGAGGTGTCCCGGACGGCGCAGAAGGGCGCCGGCCTCTTCGGGGCCTACGCCCTGGCGGGAGCCTCCTTCGGCTCTCTCTTCGCGGTGGCGTTCCTGGCGCTGCGCAAGCGAGTCCCGGGGTCCAGCACCCGGGCCCTGGTCGCCGGCGCGGTGCTCTGCGGCGCCATCACCGTGTCCCCCTGGCTCAAGTACCCTCCGAACCCGCCGGCGGTCGGCGACCCGGCCACGCTGGCCAAGCGCCAGACCCTCTACGCCCTCGTGATCGTCCTGACCTTCGTGGTGCTCTTCGTCGCCGCCCAGTTCTCCGCCCGGCTCCGGGCGGCCGGGTGGGTGGACGACCAGCGGCTGATACTGGTGGTGGCGGCGGTGGTCCTGCCCATGGGGATCATCTACGCCCTCATGCCCCCGCCCCCGGACGCCATCGTCGTGCCGGCCACGCTCCTGTGGCGCTTCCGGCTCGCCTCCCTGGCCGGCAACCTGCTGTTGTGGACCGTCCTGGCCCTCGGGTTCGGGGCGGCGGCGACCGCCGCCGAACGACGAGCGGGAGCCGGCGCCCGCTCACCCCGGGCCTCCCCCGCGCCGGCCCGCTAGCCCCGCCCAGGCGGGAGCTCCCGGACTACGGGCCCGGGTCGGCGACCAGCAGCATTACCGTGCTGGTCGATGTCGCCCATCGCCTCCCTCGCCTCAACCGGCTGGCTTCCCGGCTCACCTCCGGAGGTCCTCCTGCGGGTCCTCGACGCGCTCCCCGGCGGGATCGACGTGGCCGTGGTGCGCGACGGCGACGCCTGGGTGGTGGCGGTCGATCCCGACGACGTGATGACCGTCCGGGGAGCGGACGCCTTCCCGGCTCTCGACGCCCTCGGGCGGGGCTGGTGGGCCGGGTTCGTGGGCTACGACCTCGGCCGGGCCGTGGAGCGGATCCGGCCGCAGCGACCGACCGACCCCACCCTGCCCGACGTGGCCCTGGCCCGCTTCGACGCCCGCCTCGTCATCGACGAGCACGGGGCCCGGGTCGAAGGCAAGGGCCGGACCGGGCGCCGCCTGACCCGCCTCCTGGCGGGCACGGCCGGCCCCCTGACCGGAGCCTCGGTGACACTGGGTCCGTGGACCTCGGACCTCTCCCGGCCGGAGTTCGAGGCCGGGGTGCGGGCGGCGGTCAACCTCATCGAGGCGGGCGAGTGCTACCAGGTCAACCTGACCCGCCGGCTCACCACTCCGGTCACTGCCGATCCCGTGGCGCTCTTCGCCGCCCTGGCCCGGCACAACCCCTCGCCCCACGCCGCCCTCGTCCGCCTCGGGGACACGTCGGTGGTGTCCGCCTCCCCCGAGCTGTTCCTACGCCGGCGGGGGAACCAGGTGGAGACCCGGCCCATCAAGGGCACCGCCGCCGACGCGGCCGTGCTGGCGGCCAGCGCCAAGGACCGGGCCGAGAACGTGATGATCGTCGACCTCGCCCGCAACGACCTGGGCCGGGTGTGCGAGTTCGGTTCCGTGGCCGTGCCGGCGTTGTGCGTCGTCGAGCCCCACCCCGGACTGCACCACCTGGTGAGCACGGTCACGGGGACGCTCCGGCCGGGGGTCGGTGCCGGCGCTCTCTTGCATGCCACCTTTCCGCCGGCGTCGGTGACGGGCGCACCCAAACCCCGGGTCCTCCAGGCCATCGAGGAGCTCGAGGCGTCGCCCCGGGGCGTCTACTGCGGGGCGGTGGGCTGGATCGACGTCGACCAGGAGGCCCTCGACCTCAACGTCGCCATCCGCACGTTCGTAACCGGCCCCGGAGGCACGGAGCTCGGCGTCGGGGCAGGCATCGTCGCCGACTCCGACCCCGCGGCCGAGTGGCGGGAGACGGAGCTCAAGGTGGCTCGTCTCCTGTCCGCCACTCGTCGTTGATGCTGCCCGACTCCGCTCAGCGGGCCGGGTCGACCGCCACCGGCTCCCGGCGAGCCTCGTGATGGTTGGTGGTGCGCGGTCTGGCCAGCACGGCCGCGGCCTGGCCGTCGAGCTCCGAACCACTCAGGACGCCGGTGCCGGAGAGGACGGTCTCGAGCGCCTCCAGCCAGCGTTCGTAGTAGCTCCAGGGCTCACTCTCCGAGTCGCCCTCCCACCGTCGGATGGCCCCGATCAGGGCGAGCTGGAACTCGCTCCAGTCGTAGAGGCCCCGGTGGTAGGCGGCCACGGCCACGGCGAAGGCCCGCAGCTCCCACGGTTCGTCGAACGACAGCCCGTCGGCGCGGTCTTCGGGGGACACCCCCGAACCCCCGGGGCCGGGCCCGGGCAGCTCGGTGAGGAGCTGCTCGACCCGGCGGCGGGCGTCACCGAGCTCGGTCGTGTCGGTCCTCATGGGCTGTTCGGCCGGCCGACGCCGATCATCGAGTCGCGGGTGACCAGCGCGGCCAGCTCCTTCTCGCTCATGCCCTCGGTGCCGGCGGGACGCTGGGGCAGCACCCAGTAGCGCATCTCCGAGCTGGAGTCCCACACCCGGATTTCGACCGAGTCGGGGACCTCCATGTCGAAGCTCTCCCGCAGCACCGTGCGCGGCTCGCGCACCATGCGGGACCGGTAGGCGGGCTGCTTGTACCAGTTCGGGGGCAGGCCGAGCGTGGGCCACGGGTAGCACGAGCACAGCGTGCAGACGATCACGTTGTGCACCGTGTCGGTGTTCTCCACCACGACCATGTCCTCGCCCTGCAGGCCGCCGATCCCGAGCTCGGCGCACGCCTTGGTCCCGTCCTCGAGGAGCCGGGCCTTGAACTCGGGGTCGGTCCACGCCTTGGCCACGACGCCGGCGCCGAGCTGGGGCCCGACCTCGTTCTCGTAGACCTCGGCGAAGCGGTCGACCGCCTCGGTGGTGATCAGGCCCTTCTCGATCAGGATCGACTCCAGGGCCTTCACCCGGGCGGCGATCTCCGCCTCCGAGCGGGGCAGGGTGCCCGTGGGGGTGGTCTCGGACTGGGTCATCACGCCTCCCTAGTTCTCCGCCGGCTCGATGTAGGGCTCCCACACGTCGAAGTAGACCTTCGTGTTCGGCTCCGCGGCGCCCTCGCCCCACAGCTCGGTGCCGTCGAACCAGAGCGTGTACACGTGCTGGGGGTCGTCGCCCCGGCCGTTGGCCACGCTGTCGGGGTAGACGAACGTCCCGTGGTGGAGGGCCACGGTGCCCGTCCGGCCCCGCACGTAACGGGCCCGCCGGGTGTGGTCCTTGGGGCTCTCGGTCCGAACCCGGACCCGGTCCCCGACGGCGAACCTCGGCGCGGCGTCGTGGTCCCGCCGCGGCGACACACCGTGCTTGACGGCGGCGTCGACAAAGGCGAGGAGGTCGGGGTTCTTGGTGTCGGGCAGCGGCTCGTTCGGGTTCTCGAGGTAGTGACGCGTCCGCTTCTCGAGCTCCTCGGGGTCGAGAGCGCCGGCCTTGATCCCGTAGTGCTCGGCGGTGTGCAGCCAGTGCTCGTAGTAGGGCGAGAGCAGATAGTGCCCCGGGTGC
The DNA here is from genome assembly GCA_050741935.1 of Acidimicrobiia bacterium. GTDB lineage: Bacteria > Actinomycetota > Acidimicrobiia > IMCC26256 > BP-133 > CAWBJP01. Next base: position 6,426 of record JBOGFE010000019.1, read on the forward strand.
ATCTGCTCGATGCCGTAGCGGAACATGTCGACGTTGAACCATCCGGCGGCGAACGGGAACGGGAACATGCAGAACCCCGCCTTCTCCCATTCCGCCCGCCAGACGGGCTCGTTCTCAACGACGACGACCGGGCCGAGGCCGTCGGTGCCGCCGAGGTCGTGGACTCCGTTCATGAGCGGCTCCCTAGGGTTGAGTTGAGGGCGGGACCGGGAAGCCCCCGACCGCCTGCTCGAAGCTGTGGGCCACCCGGAGGCAGGTGGCGTCGTCGAAGTGGCGTCCGATGATCATGAGCCCGGCGGGCAGGCCGTTCACCAGCCCGGCGGGGACGGAGATCGCCGGATGTCCGGTCACGTCGAAGGGTGCGGTGTTGACGATCATCTCCAGAGCCCGGGCGAAGTACTCCTCCCGGGGCGCGTCCTGCTCGATCAGGGGTGTGGCCGTGAGGGGAAGGGTCGGCATCACCAGGACGTCGTGGTCGTCGAGGGCGGCGTCGTAGCCGGCCCGCAGCTCGTAGGCCAGGTTGCGGGCCATGGCGTAGTGGCGGCCGTGGTAGTTGTCGAGGGCGTAGCGCCCGGCCAGGACGACGAGCTTGACCGTTTCCGACAGCCGCTCCGACCGCTGGCGCCACTGCTGGCCGTAGTGGGCGATGAGCTCGGGGTCGTAGAGACCCTTCCAGTTGAGGCCGTAGGCGTTGCCGTCCACCATCTGGGCGGTGGCGCCCTCGGTGGCGATCACGTTCCAGACGTGCATGGCGTCGGTGTGCCACGGCACCGACACCTCCTCGGCCGAGAGGCCGGCACCCCGCAGCGTGTCGACCGCGGCCCGGACGGCGTCGTCGACACCGGGGTCAGAGACGGGCAGGCCGAACCCCTCGGTCACCACGCCGACGCGCAGGCCGGCGGCGGGCTGGCGAAGGGCGCCCAGGTAATCGCCGGCCTCCACCCCCGGGGGCTGGCGGGCGTCGAAGCCGTCGGCGCCGGCCATCACCTGGAGCATCAGGGCGGCGTCCTCCACCGTGCGGGTGATGGGGCCGAGGTGGTCGATGGTGAACTCGATCGGGAAGGCGCCGGTGTAGGGCACCAGCCCGTGGGTCGGCTTGTGCCCGACGGTGCCGCTGTAGGCACTCGGGATCCGCACCGAACCGCCCTGGTCCCCTCCGGTAGCCAGGTCCACCTCCCCGGCGGCCACCAGGGCGGCGCTGCCCGAAGACGACCCGCCCGACGAGCGGGTGGGGTCCCAGGGGTTGCGCACCGGGCCGGAGCGGGAGGTGAAGCTCGAACCGGAGAAGCAGAGGTCCTCGCACACCGCCTTGCCGGTGATGGTGGCGCCGGCGGCCAGGAGCCGGGCGACGATGGTGGCGTCCCGGGTCGGGACGAAGCCCTCGACCGTCTCCGAGCCGTTCATCATCGGCACGCCGGCCACCATCGTGTTGTCCTTGACCGCCACGGTGCGCCCGGCCAGCGGGCCGTCGCCACCCTCGGTGATCTCGGTGCGTACGTACCAGGCGCCGAGGACGTTCTCGGCGTCGTCGGGCCGGTACCACTTGCGGTCGTCCCGGTGTTTGGGGGCGGTGCGGGCGTAGAGCTGGTCGATGACGTCCCAGCTGCCCAGCAGCCCGGTGACGAACGGGCTGAACTCGGCCCGGTCGGTGGCGGAGAGCCCGAGGCGATAGCGCTCCGCCAGGGCCCCGAGGTCGGCGTCGTCGGGTGGCCGCACGGGCATCGCCGTCTCCCTTCAGTGTGGGGTGGGGAGAAAAGAAACCGTAGGAGCGATCCCCTCGATACGTCAACAAATGAGCACGAAGGCCAACGTCACGCCCCCGCCCCCTGGAGCCAAGAGACGCCGATAGCCTGCCGGACGACGTGGCCGACCATCCCCGCCCACCCTCCCAGTCCGATCCGCAACCCCGACGCCGTCAGTCGCCGCCCGCCCTCCGCTACCCGGCCGAGCTGCCCATCACCGCCCGCAGGGACGACATCCTGGCCGCCATATCCGACCACCAGGTCGTGATCGTGGCCGGGGAGACGGGATCAGGAAAGAGCACCCAGCTGCCCAAGATGTGCCTGGAGCTGGGCCGGGGCACCGACGGCCTGGTCGGTCACACCCAGCCCCGCCGGTTGGCGGCCCGCACCATCGCCGAGCGCATCGCCAGCGAGATCGGCACCGAGGTCGGCGGGGCCGTGGGCTACGCCGTGCGCTTCACCGACCGGGTGGGCGACGCCACCCTCGTCAAGGTCATGACCGACGGCATCCTCCTGGCCGAGATCGGCCGGGACCGCCGGCTGCGCCGCTACGACACCCTCATCATCGACGAGGCCCACGAGCGCAGCCTCAACATCGACTTCCTCCTCGGCTACCTCAGGCAGCTGCTCCCGGAGCGGCCCGACCTCAAGGTGGTGGTCACTTCGGCCACCATCGACACGGAGCGGTTCTCAGCCCACTTCGGCGGCGCCCCCGTCGTCGAGGTGTCGGGCCGCACCTACCCGGTGGAGGTCCGCTACCGCCCCCTGGAGGAGGACACCGACCAGGCCGAGGCCATCTGCGAGGCGGTGGCCGAGCTGTCGGCCGAGAGCCCGGGCGACATCCTGGTCTTCCTCTCCGGCGAGCGCGAGATCCGCGACGCCGCCGATGCACTCTCGGCCCTCGACCTCCCCGCCACCGAGATCCTGCCCCTCTACGCCCGCCTGTCGGCGGCGGAGCAGCACCGCGTGTTCCAGCCCCACCCGGGAAGACGGGTGGTGCTGGCCACCAACGTGGCCGAGACGTCCCTCACCGTGCCCGGCATCCGCTACGTGATCGACCCGGGCACGGCCCGGATCTCCCGGTACAGCCGCCGCACCAAGGTGCAGCGCCTCCCCATCGAAGCCGTCTCGCAGGCCTCGGCCAACCAGCGGGCCGGTCGCTGCGGGCGCGTCGCCCCCGGCATCTGCCTGCGGCTCTACTCCGAGGAGGACTTCGCCGCCCGTCCGGAGTTCACCGAGCCCGAGATCCTGCGCACCAACCTGGCCTCGGTCATCCTCCAGATGGAGGCCCTGGGGCTGGGCGACATGGCCCGCTTCCCCTTCCTGGACGCCCCCGACGCCCGCAACATCAAGGACGGCGTGGCCCTGCTGGAGGAGCTGGGGGCGCTCGCACCGGCCGAGAGGCAACCCGGGAAACGGCTGACCACACTCGGCCGCCGGCTGGCCCGCCTCCCCCTCGACCCCCGGCTCGGCCGCATGGTGCTCGAGGCCGAGGGGCACGGCTGCGTCCACGAGGTCATGGTCATCACCGCCGCCCTGGCCATCCAGGACCCCCGGGAACGCCCGGCCGACCAGCAGGCGGCGGCGGACGAGCTCCACGCCCGCTTCGCCGGGGACGAATCCGACTTCCTGGCCTACCTCCGGCTCTGGGACCACCTGGCCGAACAACAGGAGGCGCTGTCGTCCAACCAGTTCCGCAAGCGGTGCCGGGCCGAGTTCCTCAACTACCTGCGGGTCCGGGAGTGGCAGGACATCTACGGCCAGCTCCGCCAGGTGAGCCGCAGCCTCGACATCCCCATCAACACCCAGCCCGGCGACCCGGGCCGGATCCACCTGTCGCTGCTGGCCGGCCTGCTGTCCCACATCGGCGTCCGGGACGGCACGACCCGCGACTACCAGGGGGCGCGGGGCGCCCGCTTCGCCATCGCCCCCGGCTCGTCGCTGTTCAAGGCGTCGCCCCGGTGGGTGATGGCGGCCGAGCTGGTGGAGACGAACCGGCTCTGGGCCCGGGTGGCGGCCCGCATCCAGCCCGAATGGGCCGAACGCCTCGGCGCCCATCTGGTGAAGCGCAGCTACAGCGAGCCCCACTGGGACTTGGAGCGGGGCGAGGCCATGGCCTACGAGCGGGTGTCCCTCTACGGCCTGCCCATCGTCACCGCCCGCCGGATCGGCTACGGGCGGGTCGATCCCGCCGGCGCCCGGGAGCTGTTCATCCGCCTCGCCCTGGTGGAGGGCGAGTGGCACACCCATCACCGCTTCGTGGCGCACAACGCCGCCCGGGTCGAGGAGGTGCGGGCCCTGGAGGCGAGGGCCCGCCGGCGCGACCTGCTGGTCGACGAGGAGGTGCGCTTCGCCTTCTTCGACGAGCGCCTGCCCGCCGGGGTGCGCTCGGCCCGCCACTTCGACAAGTGGTGGAAGGCCGAGGGCCAGGCCCACCCCGAGCTCCTCGACTACAGCCTGGAGCTCCTGGTCGACCCCGGCGCCGGCCCCCTCGACCGGGCCGGCTACCCCGACACCTGGCCGGTGGGCGATGCGTCGGTTCCGCTGGCCTACGAGTTCGACCCGGGGTCGGAGGCGGACGGGATCACCGTGGCCGTGCCCCTGCCCCTCCTCGACCGGCTGGAGTCCGCCGGCTTCGACTGGCAGATCCCCGGCTGGCGCACCGAGCTCGTCACCGCCCTCATCCGGTCCCTGCCCAAGGCGGCGCGCCGCAACCTGGTGCCGGCGGCCGACTACGCCCGGGACTTCCTCGGGCGGGCCACGCCCGCCGACGGGCCCCTGCTCCCGGTGCTGGCCCGGGAGCTCACCCGCCTGGGCGGCGAGGCGGTGGCGCCCTCCGACTTCGACATCGGCCGGGTGCCCGCCCACCTGCGGATGACCTTCTCGGTGCAGGACGAGGCCGGGCGCCGCCTGGCCGCCGGCAAGGACACCTCCGAGCTGGGGAGCCTGCTCCGGGACCGCCTGCGGGCGGCCATCGCCGAGGCCGCCCGGTCCTTCGAGCGCACCGGGCTGGCCGGGTGGGACTTCGGCCCGCTCCCCCGTTCCGTCGACGTCCACTGGGCCGGGCACACCGTGACCGCCTATCCCGCCCTGGTCGACGAGGGCGACAGCGCGGGGGTCCGGGTGCTGACCACGCCGGCGGCTCAGGAGCGGGCCATGGCGGCGGGGACCCGGCGGCTCTTGCTGCTGGGTGTCGCCTCGCCGGTCCGGGCCGTCTCGCGCCTCCTGTCCAACGACACCAAGCTCGTCCTGGCCCGCAGCCCCTACGCCGGCGCCGCCGACGTGCTCGGCGACTGCGTCACCGCCGCCGTCGAGCAGCTGATGATCGACCACGGCGGGCCGGCCTGGGACGAGGCGGCCTTCGCCGACCTGCGCGCCGCGGTGGAGGCTGGGCTGGTCGACACCGCCGTCTACGTCGCCACCGTGACGGGCGGGATCCTGGTGGTGGCGGGCGGGGTCGAGGACCGCCTCGACACCCTGCGGGCGGCCCCGCTGGCCCTGGCCGGGGCCGACCTGCGCCGGCAACTCGCCGGGCTCGTCTTTCCCGGCTTCGTGGGTGCCACCGGCGTGCGCCGGCTCGGGGACGTGCTGCGCTACCTCCAGGCCATGGAGCGCCGCCTCGACAAGCTGGCCGCCGGCACCCGGCGCGACACCGAGCTGATGGACACGGTGCGGGCACTGGACGAGGAGTACCGCCGGCTGCGGGACGCCCGCCCCGGCGACACCGGTGTCGAGGCCGTCCGCTGGATGCTGGAGGAGCTCCGGGTCAGCCTCTTCGCCCAGACGCTGGGCACCGCCCACCCGGTGAGCGAGACCCGCATCCGCCGGGAGCTGGACCGCCTCAGTCGCCTCCCCCACTGAAGCACTCCCCGCCCCGGCACCGGCCGACGCCAGGGATGTCCACGCTGATGTCGGGACTGAGCACGGCAAAGATGAGCAGGATCGTCACGGCCACGGTCACCGCCGCCGCCGACAACGTCCACACCTCGAACAGGAAATCAGAACGGTCTCTCTCCACTGGTCGACTCCGGTTTCGTGGGACGGAACCTCCGCCTGAGGATCATCGTGAGGCCCCCGGGCGCGCCGCGGTATCGGGTATCACCCTGAGCCGTCCCTGAACCGGCCCGGAGGCCGCCAAGGGTTCGCCTACACGTACTCGCGCAGGAAGTCCCGCAGCTCCCGGGCGCTCTGGGCCACGGCGTCGCCGTCGGAGTCGGGGGCCTCCAGCTGGCCGGTGATGGCGGAGGCCCGGTCGGCGATCTGGCGCCACATCTGCCGGTCGATCCCAAAGGGCGGGGGCGACGCCTCCACGACGGCGGCGGCCGTGGCCAGGTCGTCGGCCGCGCCCTTGTCGAAGGGCTCGTGCTGGAGCCGGTCGGCGGCCACGAACACGTCGGCCATGGCCGCCTGGGCCTCCTCCCCGCCGTCGTCGGCGAAGTCCCCTTCCTCGGCCAGGGCGTCGTCGGGGTTGACGGCCCCGGAGGCTTCGGCCTGCACCCCGTCGAGGAGCGCGTCGACCTGCTCCTCGACCGGGGCGGGGACGACGAGCACGAGGCCTTCCTCCCAGCGGAAGGGGATGTCGGCCTCGCCGAGGGCGGCGCTGACCGCCCCCCGGTCGGACACCGGCCAGTCGTCGAGCTCGTAACCGACCTCGTCGTCGGAGGGGGCGAGCATGGCCGGCACCTCGGTGATGGCCAGGCGGCAGTCCGGGCAGCGGATGTTGGCCCGGATCCACTCGCCCATGATCTCGGCCTGGAAGGCGGCACCGCAGCGGGGGCAGTAGTTGATCACCGGCGCAGCATAGGACGGCGCCGTCATCCCGTCCCTCGGGTCGGAAACGTCGAGTTGCCGATCACACAATGACGGCGACCGGCAACTCGAGTGATTGCTGTGTTTCGAGATGTGGGCCAGCCGGATCCGGATCCGGCCGGCGGGCTCAGCGGGGCGGACTCTCCTCGCCGTCGGCCACGGTCATGCCGGTAAGCACCTCCTTGGGATAGCCCGGTTCAGGTGCTGCTGGCCTCGGCCATCGCTGGTGGTCGCTCGAACCAGCGTCCCGCCCGAAGCGATGCCCGTGACACTTCCACTTTGAGCACCGGCCGAGCCCGGGTCAAGGGTGCTTCGTGAGATAAGGGAAGTCCGAACGCCACAAAATCACCAGCCACCCCGTACCGCCCTGTGTCAGCATTTCCGGCTGTGAAACGACACCGAGCAGGATCGCGCACCGGCACGGTGGCCACTCTCGCCGTTCTCGCCCTCCTGCCGGGCGCCTGCGGGGACGATCCCGTCGCCGAATCGTCCACCAGCACGACGGCCGAGGTCACCACCACCACCGCCGAGCCCACCACGACGACCACCGCCGGGGCACTTGCGCTCCAGTCCCGGCTGCGCATGGACGGCATCGGGCCCGTCAGGATGGGCATGACCCTGGTCGAGGCCTCCACCGCCGTGGGCCGGCCGGTGGAGGTCGACCCGAGCTACCTCCGCAACGACGGGGAGCCGACCCTCTGCGCCTTCGCCTTCACCCCGCTGGACCCCGGCGGGCCGGCCAAGGTGGGGTTCATGGTCGATCGGGAATCCGGCGCCGAGGAGTGGCGCATCGTCCGGACGGACATCGAGGACGACCTGCCCACGGCCACGGAGGAGGACATCCGGGTGGGCTCCACCGAGACCGAGGTCAAGGCCGCCTACCCCACGGTCAGAGTGGAAGGCCATCCCTACCGCGAGGACGGCCACTACATGATCGTCGACCCCGACGGCAGCGGCGGCCTGCTCCTGATCTTCGAGACGGACGGCGACAAGGTGGAGCGCTTCCGTTCCGGCCAGGAAGCCTCGGTGCAGGCGATCGAGGGCTGCTCCTGAGCGTCGGCCGGCGTCAGGCGGAAGCCTGCTGGAGGATCTGCTC
>JBOGFE010000020.1:0-2561 GCA_050741935.1 Acidimicrobiia bacterium
CCCGGCGCCGTCGCGCCGGCGCAGCTCGACGAGGCGCACGCCGCCCGGCAGCTCGCCGGCCACGTGCAGGAGGAGGCCGCCGTCTCCCTCCATCGCCTCGTGGTGCCCCACCGGGATCGCCGCCGGGAGGGTGGCCGAGGTGTTGACGACGAGGACGTCGCCGGGGTCGAGGAAGTCGGGGAGGGCGGAGAACGTCGTGTCGGTGTCGGTGCCGTCGAAGCGGGAGGAGACGAGGAGGCGGGCCTCATCCCGGCGCCGGCCGCCGGCTTCGATGGGGCCGGGCGAGGGGGGCAGGGCGTAGGGGATGTGGCGGGATCGCCCGTCATCGGCCCGGCGGCCACTGATTTGGGCCGGAAATGCCTCGGTTTCCGAGGCAATCGCTTCCCAGATGGTTGGGAGGAGGCGGCGGGGGCCGCTCACCGGGAGGTCGCCACCGGGAGGTTGCGGGCCTGGTAGCGGCCGGAGGGGAGCCGGCCGGCGAGGATCTCCCGCAGGCCGGGGACGCTGGCCTCGGGCGGGGGCCGGTCGGAGATGTCCTCGCCCGGGAAGGCCTCCTGGTGCATGCGGGTGTTCATGTCACCCGGGTCGACGGCGTAGACCGCCAGGGCGGGCTGCTCGGCGCCGAGCACGGCGGCGACCTGGTCGAGGGCGGCCTTGGAGGAGCCGTAGCCGCCCCAGCCCTCGTAGGCCTCGACGGAGGCGTCGGAGGTGACGAACACGAGCCGGGCGCCGGGGCGGAGGTGAGGCAGGAGCAGCTGGGTGAGCCGCAGCGGGGCGAAGACATTGACCCCGTAGACCTCCCGCAGCTGCTCCAGCGGGTAGTCGGCCAGCACGGGCTGGGGGCTGGGGCCGAGCACGCTGGCGTTGTGGACGGCCACGTCGAGGCCGCCGGCGGCGGCGGCCGCCTCGGCCAGGGCCAGGCGGTGCTCCTCGCTGGCGACGTCGCCGGCGATGGTGGTGACGGTCGTGAGCCGGGCCAGGTCGGCGGCGGCCGCCTCCAGGGCGACGGGGTCCCGCCCGTCGATGATGAGGTGCCACCCGTCGGCGGCCAGGCTGCGGGCCAGGGCCAGCCCCAGACCCCGCGAGGCGCCGGTGACGAGGGCGCTCGGGGAGCGGGGTGTCCCGAGGGTTTCTGATGCGGTGGATGCGTTGTGGGTCATGGCGTTCACGGTACGGACGCCGTTCCTTCGACACATCGGGCCCAGGACCGGTTCCTCCTCGGACGATCGCCTAGGACTTCCGACCGATCCTGGCCTGGGTCCTCTTCCTCCTCGCCCTGGGATTCGTCATCGGCGGGATCCGGCTCCTCCGCCGGCGGCGGTAGGGGAGGCTCAGAGACCGAGGCGGGCGGCGAAGAGGGCGGCCTGGGTGCGGTCGGCCAGGCGGAGCTTGGCCAGGATCGAGCTGACGTGGGTCTTGACCGTCTTCTCCGACACCACCAGCTCCCGGGCCAGCTGGGCGTTGGTGAGGCCCCGGGCCAGGAGGCCGAGCACCTCGCGCTCCCGGGGGGTGAGCGTGGCCAGCGCCTTCTCGTCGGGCCCGGCGGCCGGCGCCGGCGTGGCCATCTCGGCCAGGACGGTGGCCGTCACCTGGGGGTCGAGGCGGGCCTCGCCCCGGTGCACGGCCCGGACCGCCGATTCCACCTCTTCGGGGGCGGCGTCCTTGAGGAGGTAGCCGGCGGCGCCGGCCCGCACCGCCGGGACGACCTGGTCGGCGGAGGAGAAGCTGGTGAGCACGAGGATGCGGGCGGCGGGGTCGGCGGCCCGGATGCGGCCGATGGCCGTGAGCCCGTCGACGCCGGGCATGACCAGGTCCATGAGGATGACGTCGGGCCGGAGCCGGGCGGCTTCGGCCACCGCCGCCTCCCCGTCGCCGGCCTCGCCGACCACGGCCATCCCCTCGCGGGTGTCGAGGAAGGCCCGGAGCCCCTGGCGCACCACGGGGTGGTCGTCGACGACGAGGATGCGGATCGTCCGGGGGTCGTCAGCCACGGGGCACCTCGGCCGTCACCGTCGTGCCCTGCCCGGGCGCCGAGACGACCTCGAAGCGCCCGCCCAGGGACTCGACCCGCTCCCGCATGGAGGTGAGCCCCAGCCGGCGGGCGGCGATGGCCCGGGCCTCGGGGTCGAAGCCCACCCCGTCGTCGCCGACCACGAGCTGCACGTGGTCGGGGGCGCACATCGCGGAGGTGTAACCGTCCCCGCTGGCGGCGACGTGGATCTCGATCCGGGCGGTGGCCGCCGACGCGTGGCGCAACACGTTCGACAGCGCCTCCTGCACGACCCGGAACAGGTGCCGCTGCACGTCCGGGGCCACTCGATCGTCATCGCCGGTGGTGACCAGGCTCAGCTCCAGGCCGTGGGCCCGGCTCAGGAGCTCGGCGTGCTTGTGGACCGACTTGAACAGGCCGTCCGCCTCCAGGACGGGCGGGCGCAGCTCGAAGATGAGCGAGCGCAGCTCGCCCAGGGCGGCGTCCACCAGCTCCCGGGCCTGACCCAGCGACGAGCGGGCGGTCTCGGGGTCGGCCTCCACCCGGGCGGCGGCCGCCTCCAGGATCAGGT
>JBOGFE010000021.1:0-5335 GCA_050741935.1 Acidimicrobiia bacterium
CGCATGGCGGCCTGGCGGAACCCCACGTTCTGGGTGCTCGGGGCCGACGTCGGGCTCCTCGCGGTCGGAACCTCCGGCTACGCCACCGGCCGCTGGCCCGTCTGGGCCACCGTGGCGCTCCATGCCCTGGCCTTCTACCTGGGGTTCACCGTCCTGCACGAGAGCGTCCACCGCCTCGCCCACCGCAACCGGTTGATCAACGACGTCGTGGGGTGGGTGACGGGGATCCCGCTGACGGTCACCCAGCCGACGTTCCGGCTCGTGCACCTCAACCACCACGCCAAGACGAACCGGCCGGGTGACGACCCGGACTTCGTGGTCGGCCATGGGCCCTGGTTGCTCCGGCCGCTGTCGTTCATCTCGCCGATGTGGGAGTACCGGATCCACTACTACGGCCGGCGGGGCTGGAAGACCGGCCTCGAGCTGGCCGCCCAGCTCGGCCTCGACATCGCCATCCTGGCGGTCGTGGCCTGGGCGGCGTTGACCGGGTCGCTGGGGGCGCTGGCGGTCCTCTGGATCGGCCCGGCGTTGCTGGCGGTCGCGTTCCTGGGCCTCGCCTTCGACTACCTTCCCCACCGCCCGCAGGACTCGACGGAGCGGTACCTCGACACCCGGGTCTACCCGTCGCCCGTCCTCAACGTCGTGCTCCTCGGGCAGAACTACCACCTGGTCCACCACGCCTGGGTGACGGTTCCCTGGTTCCGGTACCAGCTCGTCTTCCGGTCCGTGGAGGGAGAGCTCGAGGCGGTGGGTGCCCGCATCCGCCGGGGTGCCTGGCGCAGTCCGCTGCCGGCGCCCGTCCCGGGCTAGGGGGTCCTGGTCAGACCGCTTCGGGGGGCTCGACGGTGTCTTCCGAGGCCCGGTGCTCCCGGGCGGTCCCGGTCCGGTCGAACGTGCGGTCCTCGGATTCGGAGAGGACGGCCTCGGCCAGCGCCTCCGGGTCGTCGACGCCCGCCCGCTTCTCCTCGGCGGTGAGCTCCTCGGCCCGTTCCTCGACGGCCTCGGGCGACGGGTCGGGGCCTGAGCGTGTCGGCTTCATGATTCGAAGGTGCCCACGGGACGTGCCCGGCCAAACGCTTTGGGATGCGAGCCCGATCGGGGCGGAGCCGGGGCCGCCCGTACAATTTCGGTGATGAGCACGGCAGGCGAGGCGACGGCCGGGACGGTCCGGCGGGGGACGCACACCATCCGCTGGGTCATGATCGGCCTGGCCGTGGTCGTGCTGCTGCCGGCCCTGGCGATGCTCGGCAGCCGGGTCGGCAAGGACGCCACCCTCACCCCGAGCGTGCTCATCGGCAAACCCGCACCCGCCTTCAGCCTGGCGACGCTCGACGGGAAGACGATCAGCAACGCCGACCTGCGGGGCAAGCCCTACGTCGTCAACTTCTGGGCGTCGTGGTGCGGGCCGTGCCGCCTGGAGCACGGCAGTCTCCGGGCCTTCTGGGAAGGCCACCGGGACCAGGGCATCATGCTCCTCGGCGTGATCATGCAGGACTCTCCGGGCCGAGCCCGCGCCTTCCAGGCCGAGCTGGGCGGCGACTGGCCGCTCCTCACCGACCCGCAGGAGAAGACGCTGGTCGACTACGGCGTGCGCGCCCCGCCCGAAACCTTCGTCGTCGACGCCGACGGGATGATCGCCTACAAGTTCCAAGGCCCCCTCGGCCCCGGCCAACTCGACGAGGTCGTCTCCCGCCTCGGGTAAGGTACCCGTCCGTTACGGCGGCGTGGCCGAGTGGTTCAGGCAAGGGTCTGCAAAACCCTGTACAGCGGTTCAATTCCGCTCGCCGCCTCTAGTAAAGGCCCAGGTGAGAGGCGATTTTCTCCAGCCTGGTCCTTGCTCGCGAACGGGCCTTGTCAACGGTTTGTCAACCGACACGCGCGTGGCATTGCCGCTGGTGGCGGAGACGGCGTTACCCAAGATCTTGGGTAACGCTCAGCGCGTCGCCTGGAGTCGCGGCACGATCTTCTGCGGCTCCCGGCCGGGCACGGTCACCTCGTAGTAGAGGTTGGGCTCGTAGTCGTGGGCCCAAGCTTCGACGCCGAGTTGGCGGAGAGCGAGCAGCGCTCCGTACTGGAGGTTGGGCTCGGCCTCCCGGAGCAGGTCGATCAGCACATCGATCGCTTCCGGACCGAGTTCCCGAGCGCTCTCGCACCAGGCTCCGAAGTAGTGGTCTCCCCCGGGCGGCACGGGGTTCTCCCGGAGCCAGACCGCGACCTTGACGTAGATCGGAGGTTCGGGGACGGGTGCGGTCGTCACGGCTTCACTCCTGTGGCGTGGCCGCCGACAAGTCTAACGGCGACGAACCCGGCGGCCGAGAGGGCCGGGAGCAGGACGTCGGCCGGCAGCGTCGGCGAGACCCGGAATCTGCCGCCCGGCCGGAGGACACGAAATGCCTCGCCGGCGAGCAGGTGATGGTGGTCGGCCGAGAGCAGGAGCGGGACCATGTGGCCGCGCACCTCGTCGACTGCGGCGCTGCGGATCGGCATGCTCCGGAAGTCGCCTTGAATGAGCCACCCGGGGCGGAGGATGAGCCGAAGGGGACGGAGAGTTCCGCCCGTGACCAGGAGGTTGATGTCGATCGCGTCCGGGTCCTCGCCTTCACCGCCGACATTGAGGATCACCACGGGCTGGTTACCTCCGGCCCGTCGAGGGCGGCGGCCATGCGGTCGGCGGCGTCTCGCTGCATGTCGGGGAGCACGGTGGCGTAGACGTCCTGGGTGAACGACGTCGAGGCGTGGCCCACGCGCTCGGAGACGGCTTTGACCGGAACACCGGACCGGAGCATCGCTGTAACGGCCGAATGCCTGATGTCGTGGAGCCGGATCCTGGGAAGGCCGGCCTCGGCGGCGAGGCGTAGGAAGACGTGGGTGACGACGTTGGGGTGCAGCGGCGTGCCGTTCTCCCGGCAGAAGACGAGGCCGCCATCCTGGTAGGCCGGTCCCCACGCCAGGCGCTCCTCACGCTGGTGGGCGAGGTGGTTGCGAAGCGTGGCCACAGTGACGGCGTCGAGCGCCACCACCCGGCCCCGGCCCGACTTCGGGACGCCCATCCGCGGAGCGCCGTTGACGACGCCCAAGGCCCGGCGGATCTCCCAGCGGCCGGCTTCGAGGTCCATGTCCTCCCACCAGGCGGCGAGGGCCTCGCCCCGCCGGCAGCCGGAGACGGCGTAAAGCCGCCACAGGGCGAAGAGCCGATCGCCCCGGACGTGGCGGAGGAACTGCCGGAGTTCGTCGCCGGACCAGACGGCGAGCTTCCGCTCGGCCGGCTGGAGCTGCCGGGGCGGACTGGCCGCCTCGGCGACGTTGCGGACAACGGCGCCCTTGCGCACGGCGTCGCGCAGGACCTTGTGAAGGACGGCGTGAACGTGGACGACGCTCGTCGTCGAAAGGCCTTTCCCGCCGGTGCGTCCGGACTCGAGCAGCGAGGCGTAGAGCCGATCGAGCTGCAGGGCGGTCAGTGCCTGGAGGCGCACGCCGCCGAGGACCGGCCGGACGTAGCGGTCGAAGTCGCGGGCGTACTTGTCGACCGTCGCCGGTCGGAGACGGGCCTGGGCGCCGCCGATCCAGAGGTCGAAGTAGTCGCCCAGGGTCTGGCGGTTGGGCGTGACGAATGTTCCTGTCCGGATGGCGTGGAGGACGCCGGTCAGGTACTCCTGGGCCTCCCGTTTCGTGCGGAAACCGCCCTTGGTCATCTGCCGCCGGCGGCCGTCCTCTTCCGGGACGAACCAGTAGGCCGTCCAGGTCGATCCCCGCTTGCGGGTGCTCCCGGTCATGCGCGTCCCCAGTCCAGTCGGTGATCAGGCGGTTCTCGGCCGCTTGCGTGGAGGCGCGTGCCGTGCCGCCGCCGGCTCGTAGCGGGGACGAGGCTCGGCCAGCTGGCGCGCCTGCTCCTTGGCCCGGGCGGCCTCCTCGGGGTCGCCCCAGGCGGCGATGCCGGCCAGGGCGATGAGGTTCTCGAGGTGGGAAGCGATCTCGCGGAGCTGCTCCTGCCACTGGTCGATGCCGTCGCTGCCCGCCCGGACCAGCGCCGCGAGCTTGTGGGCGGCGTTGTCGGCGGCCCGCTGTTCCCCCTCGGTCGGTGGCCGGGGTTCCAGATCGTCGAGGTACTCCTCGAGGCGGAGGCCGACGAGGGGGTCCTGGTGGGGTTCTCCGAAGATGAGGTCGAGGAGGAGGGCCAGGTCGGCGCCGCTCCCACCGGCGTCGGGTACGTCGAGTCGAATCGAGACGCCCTGCTCTCGGCGTTCGTCCGGTGAAGGCGGCATGAAGAACCAGGAGAGCGGGACGCCGAAACACCGGGCGAAGGCAACGATGTCGTCGGCGGTGAACTGGCGGATGACCTTGCCGTCGACCGAGCGTTCGGCGGCGGAGAAGGTGGCCTTGGACCAGCGGGTCCCGAGATAGGGCTCGAGCTCCTCGGCCGCCTGGTCCTGGGTCCAGCCCCGCCACTGCCGGGCTTTGGCGAGGTTGTAGGCCACGACCTGATTGGGGGTCATGGTGATCGGCGGCGGGGTGGTGGGTCGCTTGCTCGGCATCGCCCCTCCGGTTCTTGTCGCACAAGCGTCAAAAGAAATCTGGACTCGCATCAAGATATCACTTGACCGGCGAATCACAAGGGCGTAGTTTCGATCCACCCTTTGCGTCGCTGGGAGAACTGGGGGTTCATGTCGCTGCGCGACCTGCCTGACGTGTTCACCATCCCCGAGGCCGCCGTCCTGCTGAGGATCGCGCGCACGACGGCCTACGGGCAGGCCCGGCTATGGCGGGAGACCGGCGGCCGTGAGGGCCTCCCGGTGCTCACGCTCGGCCGGCGCCTGTTCGTGTCGAAGGCGCAGCTGGAGCGACTCCTCGGCGGCGAGATCGCCGGGAACGGAGGGAGCCCAACGGCCGGGACGGCCAGTCGCGGTCCGGGATGTGTCGCCCCTGACACCACCGTGTCGCGGGAGGAGGAACACGACGACATCCCTGACGACGGAGCAGCACCTCGTTCCTCTTCCTCGCGACCGCGTTCCTCAGCGTCCTCACCCCGCCGACCGGAACCCTCCCAGCTGACCCTCTTCAACCCCGAACCCTCAACCCCCAACCCCTCCCGAGGATCGACCTCCGCACCATCGACCTGCCGGGCCTCGGACCGGAACCCCCAATGCCGGAGCCCGACATCGGACTCGGATGGTGAACGTCCGCGGGCCCGTCATGCGCCAGCTCGGAACGGCCCTGTGACCCGCCCTGGGTCCATGGAGGCTTCGTCTTCTAAAGCGCCACCGGAGACATCCCTCAGCAGAGTAAGAAGGGGCCTACTACGTTCAGCTGATGAAGGACACCTTCGATGCCGAGATCA